>DATDHP010000393.1:0-3473 GCA_036521515.1 Vicinamibacterales bacterium | reverse complement strand
GAATTGTGACGGCTGCACTCGCCGCGGCAGTTGTGGGCTGTTCCGGATCGGTCCAGACGCCGACGCAGCCGGATGTGATTACCGTGCCCGCCCGGTTCACCACCGCGAATCAGGACGGCAGTCCAAAGAACCACCACACCCATCTGAAGGGCGACGAGGAGGTCTTTACGGCAGCGCCCGGCGCACCGACTCCAGCCGATTCGCACGCGCAGGGGCAGGCGATGTTCAAGGTCAGTCCGGACGGCCAGTCAGTGGACTACAAGCTGATTGCCTCGAACATTCACAATGTGACGCAGGCCCACATCCATTGCGCCCCGGCCGGTGCCAATGGTCCGATCCTCATCTGGCTGTATCCGGACCCCACGGCGACGTCTGCCCGGCCCGGCGGCGCGGGTCGTCAGAATGGAGTGCTGGCCGAAGGGACGTTCGACAACTCCCACGTACGGCAGGCGTGCCCCGGCGGCGCCCCCACGCTTGCGGACCTGCTCGACCGGATTCGCGACGGGAACGCCTACGTGAACGTGCACACCGACGACGGCGTTGCACCGACCAACCAGGGGCCTGGCGACTTCCCCGGCGGCGAGGTGCGCGGTCAGATCAGGTAAGTTCCAGCGACGAGCCAGCCTTCGCGTCAGCCAGAGCGAAGGCTGGCGTCCCGCGTGCGCTCTCTCAAATACCACGAACGTCGACGCCGAAGGCCCGCGCCGCAGAGCAAGCCCTTGCCGTGAACGTCATCGACGTCCCGTCCAACCGCGTCAGAACTGCCCGCGTCCGCGGATAGGCCGCAAGCAACGTCGGCGCGAGAGCCTCGCCGGCGACGCAGATGGCGGTGGCGAGCCCGTCCGCTGCTGTCGCCCTCGGACCGATCACCGCCACATCCACAAGACTGTTCGCGCTCGCGCCGGTCCGCGGATCGAAGATGTGGTGGAAGCGCCCGCTTGCCTCGAATGTCGTGCCATACCCTCCAGACACGGCGAGGGCCATGTCCTCGATCTCCACCATGCGGTCGATGCTGCCGAAGTCCTTACCGTCGCGGATGCCCATGCGCCAGGGACGCCCATCCGGGTGGCGGCCGAGGGTGCGGTATTCGCCTAAATCGACCACGGCGCGCTCGAAGCCTTCATTGCGCAGCATGTCGGCGATGGCGTCCGTGATGTAGCCCTGGGCAACGCTGTTCAGCGTAATGGCCATGCCGGGGCGTGCGAACCCGATTGCAGCCGCGCCGCTGTCGATCTGGCGGAAATCCACCACGGTGTGTGCCACGTCGCGCGCGCGGGCCGCGATGTCCGGCTGGATGTCGGTCTGCGACCAGAAGTGTGCCTCGTAAAGCCGCCACAAGGGCTGGACCGAAATGTCAAACGCGCCGCCGCTCAGCGCACCGAGGCGTTGGCTTTCCTCGACGAGTGTGCGCAAATCGGGCGATGGCTTCATCAGCATGCCGGCTTCATTGAGGCGCGAGATTTCGCTGTCCGGCCGATAGAGGCTGAAGATCCGCTCGAAGCGCTCGATCTCATGGCGCACCCGCAGGATCGCGCGCTTCGCCACTGCCGCGTCGGGGTGCCACAACGTGAGCTCCGACAGTGCGCCAAGCACTTCGCCGTGCCATCTGTGCAACTGAGCTTTCGGCGCGATTGCGCGCACCGCCGCAATCATCAGCGGCAGGCCGGCAACCGCCGCAACGACGCGCAAGAAACGACGCCGCGTCAGATGTCTGTCTGCGCCAGAAAAATCGGGCGTGCCTGCTGGAGCCTCGAGCGTCTCTTCAGGCATTGTTCACCCTGACGCGAGACGCCTGGTCTCGCCGCGCAGCTTGGCAACCCGCACCAGCGGCGGACATCGCTTCTCGTCGAAATATTCGACCTGGCAATCGAGGCACTGAAAGCACTCGGACGTGACGATCGTGCCCGTCGGCTCGATCGCCCGCACGGGACAGCCGCGTTCGCACAAGCGGCAAGGATGACCGCATTCCGGACGACGCTTGAGCAGATTGAGCAGGTGCAGCCGATCAAGGACTGCGAGCACGCCACCCAGTGGACACAGGAAGCGGCAATAGGCCCGCTCCGAGAACAGCCCGATGGCCAACAGTGCACCGGCATAGAGCACATAAGGCCAGGTGCGCGTGAATTTGGTCGTGATCGCCGTTTTGAACGGCTCGATCTCCAACGTGGCGCCCGTCGCGTCGATCTGCGTCACCGCCAACGCCAGCACCGCGGCGGCGGCGATGTACTTGCCCATCCACAAGCGCCTCTCCAGCGCGGCCGGCGGGTTCCATTGCGGCACGCGCAGCGCGCGGGAGAGCTGGGCGAGCAGTTCCTGCAGCGCTCCGAACGGGCACAGCCAGCCGCAGAACACGCCGCGGCCAATCAGCAACACCGAGACGAGCGTGTAGCCGGCGACGATGACCATCAAAGGCTCGGCGAGGTAGAAACCGATGTCGAGGCGATTGAACGGCGCCCGGGCATAGTTGATGACATTGACGATCGAGAGCTGCACGCCGGCGGTCCAGCCAAGCCAGACCAGAACAGCCAGCAAGAATCCGGTGCGCACGAGCCGGTGGGCTGCGCGAGAGCGCGCCAGCGTTGCCTGGAACGTGAAGATCAGCGTGAGCACCGACAGGAGCACGGCGAGAATCGCAATGTTGACCCGTGCGTCGCCCCAGGTCTCGACCCAGGTTGGAACGGGGGGCAGCAGCTCCAGCTCCAGCTCCGGCTCCGGCGCCAGCTCCGGCTCCAGCTTCGGCTGGGGCTCGGGCGGCGGTTCCGGCTTGGGCTTGGGGGCATTGGGGTCCGGGACGTGAAGGATGTAGGCGTCCGGGATTTTGTAGTCCAGCCCAAACGCGACCGTCAGCGGTGGAGTGGTAGCGCTATTAATCAAAATGTCCAGGCGCCACGGCTCGAGCGGGTCGAAGCCGGCCGGCAGCGCGAACAGGCCGGTCACCTGCTGTCCCTGGACGGGCGTGGCATAGGTATAGTCGTTCTGCACGAACCCGAAGCTCTTCCCGCCTTGAATCACGCGCAGGCGATCGAAGCGGTTGCCCTCGGACTCCCGGAAGTATTTCGTGCCGAGAAAATCGTACGGACCGTTGGAGGCGACAAAGATTGCGTGGGCGCCGCTCGGCAGCTGGCCCTTGTAATCCTCGAACTTCAGCAGGCCGAGCAGATTGCCGCCGATGGCAGGTGGCGTGACCAGCGCCGTCATGAATTCGATATAAAGGTCGTCGTCCGAGCCGAGCGGCCAGTCGAGCCTGGCGCCGGCTGCGCCCGCATTGGCGAGGGCCGCCGCAACTTCGCCCGAGGTCACCCGCCGTTGCACCAGGGCGCCCCCGGCGACGAGGTCGTCCCAGGGCTTGATGCTGAAGCTCTCGAGATCGAGAGTGGGCACGGTCACAGCGGGCACGGCGGGCACTCCCGTCACAGCCGTATCGGGGGTCACTGCCGTGTCACCAGCCCGCACAGCGGTCCGCGCTGCGCGCG
>DATDHP010000392.1:0-5668 GCA_036521515.1 Vicinamibacterales bacterium | reverse complement strand
CGGATGCGCGGATCCTGCGCCGCGTAGCGGCGGGCCACCTGCTCCGTGGCATCCGTGGACGCATCGTCGAGCAGCACCAGCAGGAACTGGCCGTACGATTGCGCCAGCAGCGAGTCGAGCGCCTCTGGCAGATTCGCGGCGTTGTTGTGGAGCGGCATTCCGAGCACGACGCGCGGATCGCCGGCCGATCGGGGCGGAGCATCGTCTTCTGTCGTGCGCCGTCGCGCTGCTCGCGGACGCGCCGCGGCGACGTCGAGCCGCCCGACCAGGTGTCGATACGCGAGCTCGGAGCGTTCCACCATGCGCGTGGCCTTCGGCGGCTTCTTCATGGCGCTGGTGTAGTCGGTCTCGAGCACCGGCACCTCGGTCAGCCGATAGCTGTCGGCGAGCGCCTGGCTCACACTGACGAGCTCCGTGTTGTAAGGCGAGCGTTCCCGATTGAGGCTGTAGATCAGCGGACAGCCGGCGGCGGCCGCGATCGACGCGTAGCCGCGCACCTGGGCATCGGTCATTTCCTGGAACGACACCATGTTGACCGCAAGGTCCAAAGGGAGCGCCGACACGAAGTGCGCGAGCGCGTTCGGCACAAAGACGAAGTCGGCGTCGCGCCAGCCGTCCGGCGAGGAGGGGTCGGCGGCGCCGCAGAACAGCAGGCGAGCACCCGGAAACAGCGTTCCGAGATAGGTGGCCGAGAACAGGAAGAGCTCGGGGAAATCAACGAGGACGTAGGTCGTCCGGGGAAGAATCGTCTTGAACTGGTAGGCAAATCCCGCCCAGCCAGCTCCAATCTCGCAGACGACCGGCCGCTCGAGACGGCGCAGCGCCGCGAGGACCCCGGCCCGCTCCATTCCGATCAACACCTCGAAGAACTTCAGCGTGTCGACGTTGAACAGCTGCCCATCGATGGCGTAGCCGAATCCTCCGAGGGCCGGCGACTCGGGCACGAGCAGGCTGTCGCCTCCGAGCCCGCGGAGCGCCCGCAACCGCTGCTCGAAGTGCTGACGCCGGCCGTCGTCCTTGACGCGATAGTCATACGGACGAATCCCGGTGATGTGAAAGGCATGCTGCCGCAGCTTGCGGACGATGAGCGGGGACGCCTCGACGAGGTAATCGATGTTCGCGAGCTCCTCTGCCCAATACACGCTCGGGTCTGCGGGAGCGGGCGCATCAGCCGGCCGCTTTCCCGCGTACTCCTTGATGCGCAGCACCTCGTCGCGCGCGCGGAGGTAGGCGGCAAATTCCGGAGCGATGGAAGCGGTGCTCACGCGGGCTCCGATACGCCGGATGCAATCGAGGACGCCGGCTCGCCGGCGGTGTAGGGAGGCAGGTCGCGCGTGTCCAGCCGCGGCAGCTCGAACGGCCCGTCACGGCCGATGACCATCCGGCGCCGAATCGTGTTGTAGGCCATCGAGTAGCCGTGCCGTTGCAGCAGCCGCACGGTCTCCGCCGTGTAGGTGCCGGGACCGCCCCACGGGTAACAGAACGAAACCTCCTGCTGACCTGTGAGCTCGCGGATCCACGCGACGCCATCGCGCAGCTCGCGGTCCTGCCCGGCGGGCGACAGGCGCGAGAGCATGCGGTGCGAGCGCGTGTGATAGCCGAACGCCATCCCGGCGCGTGCCATCTCGCGAATCATGTTCCCGTCGAGGTACAGCGCCTGCGCAAACATCTGCTCGTCGCCGACATGCCGCGAGAACAGCGCGTCGAGGATGCGATCGGCCACCTCGAACGGCAGCTCGTAGTTCAGGAGGTTCTTGATCGCGCGCTCATCGGCGTGCTCCCACGCATCGGCGCCAAACACGCGTGCGGCCGGCCCGCCTTCGCGGGACACGGCCAGGACACGGTCACGCTCCTGCAGCACGCCGCGGCCAAACGCCTCGGCGCCGAGCGCCGCCAGCAGAAAATGCGTCTTGTGGACCGCCGGCACCTTCCGCGCCGCACCGACCGTCCCGGAGGTCACGAAAAACAGGCCCTTGAGACCACGCGCCGCCAGCATCGGAAGGACCGTGACGTAGTGATCGATGAACCCGTCGTCGAAGGTCAGGGCAGCAGCGTCGGCCGGCAGCGTCGCGCGGCCGGCAACCGCCGCCGCCACGTCGGCCGGCGCCACCACCGAGTATTCGCGCTCGAGCCAGTCGAGCTGCTGGTCGAACAGCGCCGGCGGAAGGGCGCGGATCCGGGGAAACGCCGTCGCCTCGCCGTCGCGCACGTAGTGGTACATCACCACGAGACATGATGATGACGTCATGCCGGCTCCGAATCGGAAAAGCAGGGCCATGCCGTCAGCGGGTCAATCCCCCAACTCTGTCGTCGCCGTTCGACATAGACCTGGACCCCGAGGGTTTCGGGCACAGGGATGTGCGCCATCGGCACGTACCGCTCGTCGAGATAGGCGGCAAGATCGGGCATCTCGGCCCTGAGGTCGTGTTCGTACTGGCTCACGACCAGCACGAAGGGCACCGATTGACGGCCGAGGCGCGTGATCGTCCTGGCCTGATCGGCCTTGCTCGTGTAGACGTCGGGCATGAAGGCCACGTGACCACCAGCGAACCCTCGCTCCGCCAGCACATACACCTCGGGAAAGAGTCCGGTCATCATCAACCGGTCGTCAGGCCGCGTGCAGCGGTGTATGTATTCGAGGAACGGCAGCATCGCGCGGGAGTAGCGGCTCGGGACCAGATCCCGGTCCGGCAGCCGCTTGCCAAGCCTGTCCCAGAGATCCGCCGCGCGCACCCGCACCGCACCGGGTCCCGCGAGCACACCGGCGCGGCTCAACTGCCCGCGCACATCGGCGGCCTGGAACACGGCCCAGCAGGTCGCCAGGACGAGAACGGCTGCGAAGGCGGTGCGTGGCTGCCACAAAGGCTGGCTGCCCCGAACAGTCAGGCCCAACAACCAGGCACCCAGCAACATGGCGGGAACAACCGCATCCGGTATCCGTCCCTCGAGAGAGTCGCGCATGAAGGTGGCGTTGACGAGCATCGCGATGAGCGACAGCGCCACGATCGCCGCTGATTCGCCGGGCCACGCTTCACCGCTACGGCGACGGTGCCCGACGACCGCGAGGCAGACGAACGGAAGCGCATGGAACAGGTAGAACAGCCAGGAGAGCGCATTGCCGGTCGCATCGAGCACTGACCATCCGAACCGCGGCATCGCACGCAGCGATGCGATCGTGGCCTCCGCCCGCGAAAACGCGACGGCCCCCGCGAAGTAGTCGACCAGCCCTATCTGACTCTCCACGAAGAGCGCCCACGGAGCGAGGAAGACCGTGAGCCACACGGCAAACACGCCGATACGACCAAGGCGCGGCCGCCAGCCTGCGGGCTCGTTCGCCAGCAGCAGCGTCACCAGCGAGCCGCTGCCGATGAACAGGCCATGATCGTGACGGAACAGGAACGCCACGGCCGTGATGAGCGCCAGGGCCGCTGTTCGCCAGGCGGTGGGATGGCGAGCCGCGGACAGGATGACGAGCGCCGCCACCGCATACAGCAGGAGCTTCGGATAGCCGAACGATCGCGGGTTGATCGCGACCTCGAGGATCGTCACCAGCGCGGCGATGGCCATCGATCCCGACAGCCGGGCGGCAGCCACGATGGTGCACGCCGCGGCAAGCGCATACGCGGCCGTGACGACGGACCATTCGGTGACAAGCGCTGACCCCCCGATCGCCCGCGCGGCGGCAGACACGGCGTACATCAGCGGCATTCCGGGATCCTCGAAGTCCCGGACCGGCCAGTCACCAAGCCATATCTGGTACGCCCTGGCCAGGTGCACGTAGTGATCGTTGTTGAATCCGGTGAATCCGAGAAATCGCCAGGTCACCGCGAACGCTGCTGCCAGGCATGCCGCAGCGGCGAGCGGCGCACGTCCGCGAGTGCCTCCGCTCATTCCACCTCGAACAACCGCGTCCACTTCTCACGCAGCGGTGGCCGCGCCGGGTGCCGTATCACCGCATCGTCCTGCAGGTGCTGCTTGAGCGCGCGGGCGCGTGGAGAGAGTTGCTCGTTGTGACTGCGCTCCAGCCACTCGTCCACGTAGGCCCACTGCTCGCGGACCGAGCCCGCACTGGCAGCCAGCGCCGCATGCAGGCCGACCGCGCGCACGGCCCACAACGTCGACAGCATGCCGACGACCGCCACGACGGCGATCGCCTGCCCTGCGCCGCGCGGCGGCCGCGCGACCAGATCGCACACACTGACGAAGACGGCAGCGGCAAAGAAGACGCCGGCCGGGCTCATGATGACGTCCTTCGTGTAGGCGTAGCAGATGGCCGCGTTGGCAGCGAGCATCAGGACGAAGAGCAGCACGAGCTGATCGTCGCGCTCGAAGCGCCGCGACATCCACTCGTGCCGCCGGCGCCATGCGAACCGGCACACCAGCGCCGTAGCGAGTGCCGTGGCCAGCGCGCCGACGACCATCGGCGGCTCGATATCGGCGGACGTCAGCCCGCGCACGAGGCGCCAGACGCCATCCCGCGGCTCCGCGACGAGTACGTTCAGCAGCGATGCCACGACGTTGTACGCGTAGAACCCGAGCGGACTGTCACCGAACAGGGCCGTGAGCTCGGCGCCGTCGCGGCGCGCGAAGCCGAAACCAGCCTCTCGAGCCATCAGTCCCGGCACGCCGACATCGAGCACGAGGAATCGCACCACGAAATACGTGACGAACAGCGCCCCGATGGCGAGCACCGCCCCGCGCGAGACGCCGCGAAGGCCGATGAGGTAGCCGCCAATGAACAGGACGCCGACCAGCAGTCCACTTTCCACGGTCGACGCCGCCACCACGAACAGCACGATCGCCGCGACGTCCGTCCACCACCGGCGCTGCGCGAACGCGAGGTTCGCCGCCGTGACGCAGCAGAGAACGATGGTGAGGAACGTGTTGATCGGAAACGCCTCGCGGAGCGTCCATGCGAACGTGTGGCTGCCGACGAGCACGGCCAGCGCCAGGGGCACGACCGACGCGGCGGTGCCGGATCGAGGCTGCAGCAGACGAACGAACAACACGATCGTCAGCGCTGCCTGCAGCACCTGTGTCATGCGGAACCAGTAGAAGTAGTTTCCGCCCGACAGGTCGTACACGAGCTTCAACTCGGCCCAGAGTCCCGGGCGTAGATACTCCCGGTCGGCGAGCTGCGCACGCATCAGGTCGGCGAAGGACTGATCGAGCGCCACCAAGTTGAAGAACGAGTCGGTCAGCTGGATCGGAATGCGAAGCAGGAAGTACCCGAGAATCGCCGCCACCAGCACGGAGTAGGCATAGGAGAGGTGCAGCCATCGCGCCCGGTCCGCCTTCGGAACGACGTCGACCGTCATTGCGATCGCGCCGCAATCATGCGGGTCGCGTGGCCAGCCTCGCAGTCGGAGGTGCCCTCCCGCAACAGGCGGTCAGCGAGCTCGTTGGCGCGAATATCCCCGGCAAGGCACACCAGGTGGCGTCGTACCTTGTCGTTCGGAATCGCACGCTCGCGCTCCAGGATGCCGAGCAGGCGCACCCGGCGGCTCCAGATGGCCGCCTCGAGCGCGGTCACTCGCGTAATCGACGACGAAATGATGTCCGGGCGGACGTCGAACACGGCACCCGGGTCCTGCCCCTGGCGCAGGAACCGCAGCACCTCCGATTCCATGGCCATGCCGGCGGCTTCCGCAATGTTGCGGGGCGCCTC
>DATDHP010000391.1:0-16842 GCA_036521515.1 Vicinamibacterales bacterium | reverse complement strand
TGACGAAAGACGTCGTTCCGAGCAGAAGCCCGAAGCGAAGCGAGGGGTTTTGGTCGGGGCGACTGGATTTGAACCAGCGACCCCTCGGTCCCGAACCGAGTGCTCTACCAGGCTGAGCCACGCCCCGACGAAGCATCAAGTCTAACCGGCCACGTCACGTCTTCGCAAGCGCTGTGCTATAACCTCCTCATCATGCCGATCTTCGAATACGCGTGTCGCGCGTGCGGCCACGAATTCGAACGGCTCGTGCGCGCCGGCGATGTGCCGGCGTGCCCGTCCTGCGGCAGCGGAGATCTCGAAAAGCTGCTCTCGCTCTCCGCCATCAGCTCCGCCGCCATGCGCACGGCCAACGTCAAGAAGGCACGCGAGGCCAACAAGCGCGTGCAGAGAGACAAGCAGATGGCCGAGATGGACGAGATCCGCGAGCATTACGGCGGCGGTGAGCCCTTCAAGCCGCTGCGCAAGGGAAAAGAATCGCCGCGCTGAATGGATGGTCTTCCGACTGGAACGATGATCCTCCGGCCGAGACCGCGATCTTCCGGCTAAAGCCGGAAGCCACAAAGCCCCCACCCGCCTACGCGCCACACCCGCCCCACCCGTCACCTCGCCTCGGCCGGCGCCACATGCGGCAGCGACTCGACGTACTTCAGCGCGTCGTACGCCGTCATGTCGGGCTGCAGCGGCGTGATCGAGACGTAGCCGTCGCGCACGGCCTGGTAGTCCGAGCGGTCGTGCGGCTCCCACTCGTTCTCGCCTTCCTCGATCCAGTAGTACGGCTTGTGGCGCGGATCCATGCGCTCGCTCACCACAGTGACGTGGTTGCGCTTCGCCTGCACGGTCGCCTTGAAGCCCTTGTGCGTGCCGCTCGGCACATTGATGTTGAGCAGCGTAAACTTCGGCAGGCCGCGCTCGAGCACCGCCGCCGCAATCACCGCGGCGGCCTCCGCGGCCGGTCCAAACTCCGCCTCGTCGCGCACGCGCTGCGCGGAGACCGCGATGCTCGGAATCGACAACAGCGCTCCTTCCAGTGCCCCGGACACGGTTCCCGAATACGTCACGTCGTCACCGAGGTTCCACCCCTTGTTGATGCCCGACACGATCAGATCGGGCTTGTCTTTCAGGACGTGGGTGATCGCGATGTTCACGCAATCGGTGGGCGTGCCGTCCACGGCGAAGACGTTCGGCCCGACGGCGTCGATGCGCAGCGGCCGCCGGAGCGTCAGCGCGTGGCCGATGGCGCTCGCTTCCTGGATCGGCGCCACGATGGTGACGTCGCCGAGACGGCGGAGCGCATCCGCCAGCGCCCTGATCCCGTCAGAATGCACGCCATCGTCATTGGTCACGAGTATTCGAGGCATAGGAACCTACGATTGTACCACCCGGGTTGACGTCGACGTCGTGTACTGCACCTGCTTCCTCCCGTCACTTTCGTCAGCCGATGCCCCCAAAACCAAATAGCGTCTACCATCCTACGGCCGAGTTCTTGTTGACGCGTCCGTCAACAGGATCGCCCGGCGGGGCAACCACTCGGACCGGGGAATCCCGGCACTCATTTCAGTACACGGCGCGCCGCCGGGTCGTGGTCTTCGCGGCAAGGCTGAAACGTTCGTCAACGGGAGCACCGGTCGACACCAGTCGCGCGACGTACTCGCCGACAGCCGGCGCGTGCTTGAATCCGTGCCCCGACCCGCCGCCAACGATAAAGACGTTCGCGTGATCGGGGTGGCGATCGATCAGGAAATCGCCCGTGGACGTGTTCTCGTACTGGCACACGCGGCTCTCGACGATCGGCGCGCCGGCAAGCGCCGGGAAGCGGCGCGCGAGCCACGCGCGGGCGATGCGAAGACTGTCCTCGTCGAGCGTGCGATCGCCGTGGTCCGGATCGATGGGAGGTCCATGGTGATCGATGCCGACCTTGAGGCCGCGGCCCTCGAGATCGGGCACGCCGTAGATGCCCGCCGGGAAGTCGACCCACGCCGGCGTGTATGCCGGGCCGAAGCGATCGTCGCCGGCGGGCGTCCCGAAGTAGATCACGACCTGCCGCGTCGCCCGTATCACATCATCCAGCTCTGGAAAAACCTTGGGCAGCCAGGCGCCGCACGCGAACACGAACAGGTCGCCGCCAATCTCCGAACCATCCGCGATGCGGACCGAATGCAGCGGCCCGCCCGTCGACGGCACCGCCACATGCGCGCGTACAAGACGGACACCCCTGGCGATCGCATCCGCGGCAAGGGTCCGCACGGCGCGCCGTGCCATGACGACGCCGCACTCAGGCTCCAGCAGCGCCATGTTGATGTCGTCTGCAACGAGGTGCGGGTACCGCGTGCGCAGCTCGACGCGATCGAGCACTCTCACCGAGTAGGGTCCGCTCTCCAGGGTGCGCCGCGTGGCCTGCGTGTAGGGATCCTCGCCACTCGCCAGCCACAACACACCGCATTCGTGGAGCAACGGCTGATTGTGGTCGGCGCTGGCCGTGAACTCGCGCCAGAGCTCGAGCGAGCGCAACGCCAGCCGCGAATACACCTCGTCCGGGCCGTACCCGCAGCGAATGATGCGGGATTCGTCGCCCGAGCTCGACCGGGAATGCCCCGGACCATAGGCGTCGATCAGCGTCACCCGGTGGCCGGCGGCGTGAAGGTGGTGAGCGGTCCAGGTGCCGAAGACCCCGGCACCGACGATGACGGCGTGAGTCATCTCCGGAGGCCGAACATTTTGACATGTCCGTGCCGGCCTGCCCGCCCAGCGCCGCGAAGGCAGGAACGACCGGCGGCCGATCGATAATAGGTGGATGCCTACGCTCCAGGAAGTGCTTGCCGCGAGGACGCGGGAGGCGGCGCCCGAGCTCGTCGAAGTACTCCCGTCGGCGGGCAGGCCCCGGCTGCGCTGCCACGCGTGCGGCCATCAGTGCCGGATTCCCGAGGGCGCAGTGGGCGTCTGCAAGGTGCGCTTCAACCAGGGCGGCACGCTCCGCGTTCCCTGGGGGTACGTCGGCGGCGTCCAGTGTGATCCTGTCGAGAAGAAGCCGTTCTTCCACGCGTATCCCGGCGCGCTTGCCTACAGCTTTGGCATGCTCGGCTGCGATCTGCACTGCAGCTACTGCCAGAACTGGGTGACGTCCCAGGCGCTGCGCGATCCGCACGCGACCGCCCCCCCGCGCGATGCGACACCCGCCTGGCTGGTGCAGGATGCGCTGCGGCAGGGCGCGAAAATCGTCGTCTCGACGTACAACGAGCCGCTGATCACCGCCGAGTGGGGCGTCGCCATCTTCGCGGAGGCACGCGAACAGGGACTGGTGACCGGTTTCGTCTCCAACGGAAACGGAACACCGCGAGTGCTCGAGTACATCCGGCCTCACATCGATCTGTACAAGGTCGACCTCAAGAGCTTCGACGATCACCACTACCGGGAACTGGGTGGCCGCTTGCAGCCGATTCTCGACACGATCGAATGGTTGCAGCGCGCGGGCGTCTGGCTGGAGATCGTGACGCTGCTCGTCCCCGGATTCAACGACAGCGAGGCCGAGTTGCGCGGCCTGACGCAGTTTCTGGCTGGCGTCTCGCCCGACATCCCGTGGCACGTGACCGCGTTCCACAAGGACTACAAGATGATGGATCCGGCGAACACGACGGCGGCGATGCTCGTGCGGGCGGCGCAGATCGGACGCGAGTCGGGACTCCGGTTCGTCTACGCCGGTAATCTTCCGGGCCGCGTCGGCGATCTCGAGCACACCCACTGCCCCGCCTGCGGCGATCGCGTCATCACGAGGTATGGGTATCTCATCCAGGAATACCGGCTGACGCCGAACGGCGCCTGCCCGCGGTGCGCGACGGCGATCCCCGGCCGCTGGAGCGCCGCGTTCGAGGGTCAGCGCACGGCTTCCCCCTACCTGCCTCACGACCGCAGCCGGGTCAGGGTCCTCTAGAGCGGTGGGCAGTCGGCAGTGGGCAGTCGGCAGGCAGGCCGACCTGAAGGCCGGCCTCTACGAAATCGCCATTCATCCGGGCCGTAGAGGCGGACCTCCAGGTCCGCCTTCGTTTCCTGCCCACTGCCCGCTAACATGTAGAATCAGACTGGCTTGACCAAGGATCAGTTCGACCGGCCGCTGCGCAACCTGCGCCTCTCGGTGACCGACCGCTGCAACCTGCGCTGCAGCTACTGCATGCCCGAGCAGGACTACGTCTGGCTGCCGCGCGAGGACATCCTGCAGTTCGAGGAAATCGAGCGCCTCGTTGGCGCCTTCACGACCCTTGGGGTGGACAAGGTCAGGTTGACCGGCGGAGAGCCGTTGCTCCGCCGCGATCTTCCTGCGCTCGTGGCGCGCCTCGCTGACCGTCCCGCCATTCGCGATCTTGCCATGACGACCAACGGCGTGCTGCTGGCGCCGCACGCGCGAGCGCTGCGCGAGGCGGGGCTCCACCGCCTGACCGTGAGCCTCGACACCCTGCGCCGGGATCGCTTTCAGACCCTGGCGCGGCACGACGAGCTCAATCGTGTCCTTGCCGGCATCGACGCGGCCGTTCCGCTCTTTCCCGGGTTGAAGCTCGACTCGGTCGTCATCCGTGGCGTCAACGATGACGAGCTGGTCGACCTGATCGCGTTCGGACGTGCGCGCGGCGCCGAAGTGCGGTTCATCGAATACATGGACGTTGGCGGCGCGACCGCCTGGTCGATGGACCGCGTCGTATCACGGGACGACATGCTGAAGGCGCTGACCGCGCACTATGGATCGATCGAGGCGGTGCACGAGGTCTCGTCGGCGCCCGCCGATCGCTATCGCCTGCCGGACGGGACGATCTTCGGCATCATCGCTTCCACCACAGCGCCATTCTGCGAGAGCTGCGACCGCAGCCGGCTCACGGCTGACGGCATGTGGTATCTGTGCCTGTATGGAACCCGCGGCATCGACCTGCGGCGGGAGCTGCGGAATGGCGCCGCGCCGGCGGAGATCGAGGCGCTGATTCGGTCGTCATGGGAGCGGCGCCGCGATCGCGGCGCGGAGGAGCGTCTCACGGCGCGCGATCGCGCGCCGCTCATTCCCGTTGACTCGCTGCGTCGAGATCCCCATCTCGAGATGCATACCAGGGGCGGGTAGTTCAAGGCACAAGGCACAAGGCACAAGGCTCAAGGCTCAAGGCTCAAGGCACAAGGCCGAAGCAGTCAGATGTTTCGTGCCTTGAGCGTTGGATCTTGGGCGTTGGTGTCGCCACAGAACTCATTGAACGCCGCGGTCAGCAACCGGGCGATCGCGCTGGCGTCGCGCGTCTCGATGTCGCGCCGCTCCATCATCCACACGAGCCTGCCGTCGCGCAGCAGCGCCACCGACGGAGATGACGGCGGATACGGCGCGAAATACTGGCGGGCGCGATCGGTCGCCTCGATGTCGGCGCCCGCGAAGACGGTGGCCACGACGTCCGGACGATTCGCGTGCTGCAGCGCCGTGGCGACGGCCGGCCGCGCCTTGCCTGCCGCGCAGCCACAAATCGAGTTGACGACGACCATGACGGTGCCGCTCGAGGTCAGCGCGTCGTCGACGTCCGCGGCCGAGCGCAGCTCGCGCGCGCCAACTCTCGCCAGCTCCGCGCGCATCGGCGCGATGAATTCTTCTGGGTATGGCATGAGCGATTGTAACCTTCTTCGGTCCCTGGTCTGCGGTGTCCCGCCGCCTGGACGGTCCCCACGCAACCTCAATGGACGACGGCCACCGGAGCGCCGGCGCCCACGACGTCGAGGAACGCCTCGACATAATGCCGCGCAAACTTGCCCTCTGCCATCTCGTCCCGGAGGTGCCTGCCTGCCTCCCCGGGCGACCACGCGCCGCGGTACGGCCGGCGTGAGGTCAGCGCGTCATAGACGTCGACGATGCCGACAATCTGCGCGAGCACGGGCACCTCGTCCCCCCTCAGCCCGGCCGGATATCCGCTGCCGTCGAGCCGCTCGTGGTGGCCCAGGATGATCGGGCGAACGTGGCGCAGCGACTGGAGCGGCGCGCAGAGCGTGTCGCCGATTGCCGGGTGGCGCCGCATCAGCTCCATCTCCTCGGCGGTCAGCTTGCCCGGCTTCAGCAGCACCGAATCGGGAACCCCGACCTTGCCGACATCGTGCAGATAGCCGCCGCGATGCAGCGCGTTGAGATCGTCGGGCGACAGGCCCAGCGTCCGACCGAGCAGCACGGCGTGCTGCGCCAGGCGCTCGCAGTGCCCGTTGGTGTTCGGGTCGCGCGCCTCGATCGTGAGCGCGAGTGTCATGAACGCGGCCTCGGCTGAATCGAGCGCGTCGATCAGGTGCTTCATCCGCGACAGTGACGCCACGCGGGCGCGCAGCTCGTGTGGATGGACCGGCTTCGACAGGAACTCGTCGGCGCCCGCCTCGATCCCCTTGATGCGGTCGGTCATGTCCGACAGCCCAGTGACCAGCACCACCGGGGTGAGCCGGGTGGCCGGATCGGACTTCAACCGGCGGCACACCTCGAGGCCATCGAGATGCGGCATGCCCACGTCGAGGAGCACCACATCCGGGTGGTGCTTCTGCACCGCATCGAGCGCCTCGGCGCCGTCGTGGACGGCAATGACGTCATGGCCTTCCGCCGCGAGGAGTTTGCGAAACAGCGCCCGGACGCTGTCCGTGTCGTCGGCGACGAGCACGCGGGTCCGGCGCGTCACTGATACTTTCGTGTCGATCACACCTGCTCCACGTCGTAATGCGCGCTGGCCGGTACCCGGGTCTCGGCCGGGACGCGCTGGTGCAGCCCGTGCCGCTCCAGCTGCCTGTAAAACGCGCGGCGGCTGATTCCGAGAAGACGCGCGGCCACCGCCTTGTTGCCGCGTACCTGCTGCAAAGTTCTGACGATGTGTTCCCGTTCGGCAGTGAGGAGCGGCGCCGTCGCTTCTGCCGGCACCGGCTGGGACGCGGCCCGCACCGTCAGCGTCGAGACGCGCCGCTCGCGCATGATCCCGGCAAGGTCCGATTCCCTCACGTAGTCGGTATCCGCGAGGATGCACGCGCGCTCCAGCACGTTCCGCAACTGCCGCACGTTGCCATCCCACGCGCATTCGGCGAGCATGCGCTCCGCGCCCGGCGTGAGGCCGACCAGCGATTTGCGGAAGCGCTGCGAGAACGCGCGGACGAACGCCGCCGTGAGATACGGAATGTCCTCGCGCCGGTCGCGGAGCGGCGGCAGCGAGATCTCGACGGGATTCAAGCGGTAGTACAGATCAGCGCCGAACCGTCCCGCGGCCACCTCGGCTCCCAGGTCGCGGGTGGTCGCGGCAACCAGCCGCACATCGACCCTTCGCGAATGAACGGAGCCGATCCGCTGGACCTCGCCGTCCTCGAGCACGCGCAGGAGCCTGGCCCGCACGGACGCCGGCAGGTCGCCGACCTCGTCGAGGAAGACCGTACCGCCATCCACACTCTCGAATAGCCCGACCCTCTGTTCGGCGCCGCCCGTGAAGGCGCCGGACACGTGGCCGAAGAGCTCGCTCTCGACGAGCGTCTCGACGACCGCCGGGCGGTTCACGGCGACGAACCGCTTCCGGGCGCGCGGTCCGAGCCGGTGCAGCGCGCGCGCCACCAGCTCCTTGCCCGTGCCGGTTTCGCCGCTCACGAGAACCGTGCGGGCGTGCGGCGCCAGGCGGCGGACGAGGCTGAACACGTCCTGCATCGCCGGTCCGCGTCCAATCATTCCGCAGAACTCGAGGCGCTGCGCCACGTCACTCTCCAGCGTCAGGACGGCGCGGCGCTGCTCGGCCTCGCCGCGCACGTCGCGGAGCAGCTGGCGCAGCCGCGTGAGATCGAAGGGCTTCGTCAGGTAATCAATCGCGCCAAGCTTGACCGCCTCGACGGCGTTGTCGATCGTGCCGAACGCCGTCATGAGCACGACGTTGCTTTGCGGGCTCACGTCGCGAATCGAGCGGAGGGCATCGAGATCGGTGACGCCCGGCCTGCCGAGGTCGAGCAGGACGAGATCGGCAGGCCGCTTGAGCAGCTGCACCAACGCGTCTGAAGCGTCGTCGGTGGTGGCCACTTCGAACCCTTCCGACAACCCGACGCTGCCGATGAGCGAAAGAATCGCGCGATCGCCGTCGACGACCAGGAGCCTGGGTCGCTGAAGGTCCATGGATACCGTTCTCGTGTGGCCGCACACCCCCTTGTGCGAGCCTGACACAACCGAGCAATCGGGAGCCAACCGCCCACGTGTGCGCGTGGCCTCGAGACGGCCCTGCTAACCTGTCGTATCGGAGAAACGTGACGTCCAGTTTAGGGTGCGCGCCGCGCTTCGTGGCGGAGTATGCCCTTCCGCGCGCGCAGATGTGCGTTCCTGTCACATACAGGCCTGAAGATTCAGGGCTCCTCGCCCCAGATGGCCTGCAAACGCCGATCACGACCACAGCCGTATCGGTAGAACCGGTACTGCGCAGAGTTCTTCTTGTAATAGTCCTGGTGATATTCCTCCGCCGGATAGAAGGGGCCGGCGTTGCTGATCGCCACGACGACCGCCTGCTCCTTGAACCTCTGTTGAACGCGGGCCTTCGACGCTTCGGCGGCAGCCCGCTGTTCGGCGTTGAATACGAAGATTTCGGGACGATACTGCGTGCCGACGTCGCAGAACTGCCGGTGCGCGGTGAATGGATCGACGTTTCGCCAGTAATGGTCGAGCAGCTTTTCGTAGGTCACGACGGAGGGGTCGTAGATGACCTGAACCGCCTCGGCGTGGCCCGTTCTGCCGGTCGTTACGCTCTTGTAGTCCGGGTTCGGCATCTGGCCGCCGATGTACCCCGAGGTGGTAGAGACGACGCCGGGCACCTTGTCGAAGTCGGCCTCGGTGCACCAGAAGCAGCCGGAGGCGAATATTGCCCGTGCGAGGCCGGTCTTTGCCTGCGCTGCGGCCGGGCTCGTCGCGGCGGTGTCCTGCGGCGTCTGGCCCGAGAGCGATGCGGCGTCGAATCCCACGCCGACGAACCCACCTCTGAGCCAGATGTAGCCCACCGACAGAACGACAGCGACGACCAGGATCCAGCGATGGGATTTCATCATCAACTCCCAACTTCCAAGGGGCCGGCTGAAGCCAGCCCCTGCGACTGCCGGGTGCCCAGTGAAAGTCCGACGCAGGGGCCGGCTTTAGGCGGCCCGACCTCGGCTCACTGCTCCGGGGTGAATGTCATCGCCGCGCCGTTCATACAGTAGCGCAGGCCTGTCGGCTTGGGCCCATCGTCGAACACGTGCCCGAGGTGACTGCCGCAGCGCGCACAGTGCACCTCTGTGCGGACCATGAAGTAGCTGCGATCGACACTCGTGCCTACTGCGTCGTCGAGCGGCTGGTAGAAGCTTGGCCAGCCCGTGCCGCTCTCGTACTTGGTATCGGAGTCGAACAGCGCCTGCCCGCACGCGGCGCAAAGGAAAGTGCCTTTGCGCTTCTCCTGGTTCAGCGGACTGCTGCCCGGGCGCTCGGTGCCGTGGTCGCGGAGGACGTAGAACTGGTCCGACGTCAGCTGCCGGCGCCATTCGTCTTCGGTCTTGAGCACGGGAAATCGCTCGGCGCTCACGTCCCGCTTCGCGGCTGAGGGGCGGGCGAACCAGGCCACGATCGGCGCCAGACCGAGCGTCGCGCCCGCCACGAACAGGAATTGCCGGCGATGCATGGCTTCTCCAATCAGCCAGGGGTCGGCTCCTGACATCGGGGCCGATCCCTTGGCTAAGACTACTGCTATTCTCTTCGCGGTGCAGCTGGATCTCCCCTTCCTCTCACCCGGACCGCCGCCGCCCCGTCCGGCTGGGCCCTCGGTTCAGTTCTATTTCGTCCGTCATCGCCAGGCGCGCCGGTACCTGCTTCGCGTCGACCCGGATGGACGGGTGCGCGTCACGATTCCGCGTGGCGGTTCGAAGCGGGAAGCTGGTGCCTTCGCCGTGCGCCACCTCGACTGGATCGCACGGCAACGCGCGAACCTGCCTGTGCGCGCGGGGCTCTCGACCGAGGAGCGGCGGACACTGATCGGGCAGGCCAGGCGGGAACTGCCGCAGCGCCTGCGGCAGCTCGCCGGGGCCCATGGGCTGCTCGTGACTCGTGTGAGCATCCGGAACCAGCGCTCCCGCTGGGGATCATGCGGACGCGACGGCCATATCAGCCTCAACTGGCGCCTCGTCCGCATGCCCGACTTGGTGCGCGACTACGTGATGATTCACGAGCTGATGCACCTGCTGCAGATGGACCACTCGCCTGCCTACTGGAAACTGGTCGAGCGGGCCTTCCCCGCCCATGAGGCGGCACGCCGATGGCTGCGCGCGCATGGGCGAGGGCTCTAAGCACGCATTTTTCGACGACGACCGGCCTGCGTTCGAATGCTCGAGGCACAAGGCACAATGCTCAAGGCTCAATGCTGACGGAAGTCCTCATCGTTGATGCGGCCGCCCCGGATGCGGCCGCCATCGCACGTGCAGCGAGATGCCTCCGCCAGGGCGGGCTCGTCGCGTTTCCCACCGAGACCGTGTACGGCCTGGGCGCGCACGCCCTGGATTCCCACGCGGTTGCCCGGATATTCGAGGCGAAGGGCCGCCCCGTCAACGATCCGCTCATCGTCCACGTGGCCGACTTCGAGCAGATTGAAGCGCTCGTGTCGCACATTCCGGCGACGGCGCCGGCCCTGGCAGCGCGTTTCTGGCCCGGGGCGCTGACCCTGGTCATGCCGAGAAGTACCGCGGTGCCCGACGTCGTGACAGCCGGTCTTCCCACGGTGGCCGTGCGCGTGCCGTCCCATCCCGTGGCGCGCGCCTTGCTGGCGGCGACGCGCCTTCCGGTTGCGGCGCCGAGCGCCAACCTCTTCTCGCGGCCAAGCCCCACGCGCGCGTCGCACGTGCGGGATGATCTCGAAGGGCGCGTCGACATCATTCTCGATGGCGGGCCGGCTCACGTCGGCCTGGAGTCGACCGTGCTCGACCTGAGCGGAGATGTGCCGGCCGTGCTTCGTCCCGGCGCGATCAGCCTGCAGGCGCTCGGTGATGTGCTTGGCGACGTGCGACTCTGGCACACGACTCGAGGGGCTGCCGATTCCACGGCGATGCGGTCGCCAGGCTTGCTGTCGAAGCACTATGCGCCCCGCGCGCCGCTGACGCTCTATGAAGGCGCGCCCGGCGTCGTCGAGGCGCGGATGAAGGCCGATGCCACCGCCGCGACCGCCGCGGGGCGCAAGGTCGGTGTGCTCGACTTCGGAGCGGAGCCGGACTCGACCGTGGTAGCGTCGCGCCTGTTCGCGACGCTGCGCGAGCTCGACGCCAGCGGCGTCGACCTCATCCTCGCGCGCGGTGTCCCTGGGCTCGACGGGCTGGGTCTGGCGATCCAGGACCGCCTCCGCCGCGCCGCCGCCGGCCGTATCGTCAACGTCGACTCGCCTCGTACCGGGGTCTGACCGACCAGGGCGGATGCTTGACGCTGGACGAGACGGCTCGGGAACGAATCCGGCAGGCGCACTAATCCGGCCACGCGAAGGAAATGGAGCACGTCATCGGGAAGGCCCCGTCGCGTCAGTCCGGACGGGCGGCCCGTCCCGCCGGACGGGAGTCCATCCGTCCTCGAAACGAGCGCGAAGAATGAGCGTCAGGACCTCGCCGTAGCTGCGGATACCCTCGTCCACCCGGTTGGCCTTGAGGTACTGGTCGTACACCGCCCACCCGGCCATTTGCAGCATCGGCCAGCGGCCCCGTCGGAGCCGTTCCGCGATCGCGTCGACGTCGCGCCGCGGTCCTGGTTCCAGTGCTGCGAGGAGTCGGGCGCGATCGTTCTGGCCCACTTCCCCGCTCACCTGCCAGAAGAGATAGAGCCACGCGCTGTACTGCGCGGGGAGGTCTGCGCGCAGGGCGGTCAACCAGCCGACGAAGTTCGCCTCCGCTTCATCCGCGTATCCGGCAAGGTGCGCCCACTCATGCGCCGCGACGAACGGGCGCTCAAACGGCAGCAGGTCGGGATTCGCCAGCACCTCGAGGCCGAACGGATTGATCATCCCGTCCACGCCGGTCCAGCGGAAGTACGGACCAAGGACCGAGCGCTTCACCCGGCCGGGGACCGCCGGCGGCGCGTCACCCAGCGCCAGCTGAACGCCGGCGAAGGCGGCGCGTAAATGCGCATCCCGCCATTCATCGCCCACCCAGCCGATCCGATGCGCCTCGTCGCGCAACCGGTTGATCTCACCAGTCGCGCGGAGGCCCAGCGCAACGACATCGTCATTCGATGGCGACTCGGCCGCCACGACCAGGCGCTGCGACATCGGCACGCGGCGATAGTTGAACCCCCACGTGATCAGAAAGGCCAGATAGACGACGGCCGCAGCCGCGGCCAGATGTGCCAGCACGCGAACAAGGGGCGCAGGCCGCCGGGCCCGCCATGCGGACCGGGTCCCCCGAACGAGGGCGATGACGAGCGTGACGATCGCCGCCAGGAGCAGCACGTCGAGAACCGCGAGCGGCACGACGTTCGTGGCGGAGGTCATGACGCGCTGGATCGTCGGATAGACGAGTCCGGAAAACCACCGCTCGATGAAGCTGGCGGAGAACGGCGCGACTGCTGCCAGTATCGCCAGCACCACCGCGCCCAGCTCGAGCACCCGCATCACCATTTGATTATCAGGCGGCGTTGTAAGGCCGGCAGCGGGCAGCCGGCCGTGTCGATTTCGTAGAGGCCGGCGCCGGCCTGGCCAGGCGCACCTGAAGGTCCGCCTCCACGTGAACTCTGGCCCGCCGGCAACTGCCGGCTGGGCTCAGCGGCTGCTGGGATTCAGACGCTTCTGAATCGCGCCGACGTTCTGCATCGCGTCGTTGCGATTCTTCTCTGCTTCGGCCATCGCGCGCAGGTGCCGCGCGACCTGTCCTGCCTTCCCTTCCGGCGTTCCCGGACCCTGATTGATCTCGTCGATGAGCTTTCGCCGAAGGGCCATCGTCAACTCGAAGCACTGTTGCGCGTGCTGAAACGATGCAACTGCGTCCGCCCAGCGGACTCGCGCGGCCCGGACGCCGCCCTGCAGCGCGGCGGCCTCGCATTGGCCCCGATCGATGTCGAGCGCCGCCTGGAAATCGGCTTCGGCAGCATCGAGCTGCTGCTGCCGCCACGCGATCATCCCCGACAGGACGAGTGTGGACGCGCTGCTGCCGCGCGCCCGCGCCAGATCGACATCGGCGCGGGCCGCCGGTATGTTCCCCAGATTGTAGTAGTTCCACGCGCGCCAGAAATACGCGCCGCCGATGAACCAGTTGCCCAGCTCCAGGATGCGCGTGGAGGTGGCTATCGCCTCGTCGTGACGGGAGAGGTTCGACAGCGAGACCGTGCGTCCCATCAACGCATCGCGATGCGTCGGCGCCAGCGCCAGCGTCGCATCGTAGGCCTCGAGCGCCTCGGCCCATTCCTCGCGGTCGCGCCGGACGTCGCCGATGCTCGCCGTAATCACCGGCGACTCCGGGAACGCGGCGCGCGCGGCGCCGAAGCGCCGCAGCGCCTCCTCCTGGTCGGGACGATCGCTTTCGAGCGCGTTGCGCCCAAGCGGCAGGTCCGCGTCCACGAATTCGGGATGCGACCCACGCAATTCCGCCAGGTGCGATGGCGACCCGCACGTGCCGATTCGATACTCGATGAGCGGCACACCGCGGAAATCCTGCTCTGCCTGGGCGATCGCCTGCTGCCTCTGGCCCAGGCTGCACGCGAGCGTCAGGTCGAGATAGACGCGGAAGAGGCGTGACGCCGAGCCGCGCTTCAATGCCTCGCGCCACTCCTCGACACTGGCCGCCGACCGGCGTTGCGCGGTCGTGAGGTTCAGGATTTCCTCGCGATCGCCGCTCAGCGGATCGACCCGGACGACGTTGACGATCTCGAGGTAGAGCTGCCACTCCTCGCTGGCCGGCATCGCCTCGGACGCCCGGGCTACCCACGGCGCGTACGGCAGCCCCAGCTCCTTGGAGCGGAGCGCCAGCAGCGCGGCCACCTGGAAGGCCGATTCCAGAGACGAATCCGCCGCAGCAAACGCCGATTCGAGACAGCGATAGCAGCCGCTCGCAATCAGTGCGTCCGTATCGCCGACGGGCGCGGACACCGGGCTGGGAATGGTTTCGGTAACCGCCTCGCGCGACGCGCAGCCCGCGACGAGTGTGAAGGCGACGACAAACGAGGCGGGCCGAAGCACGCCTCATTAGACACCAACCTTCGCTCCTCCTGTCCCTGCGAAGGTTGCCCGCCGTAGCCTTGGCGAAGGCGGGGCCTCCCTGCGTACCGACATGAGCTACGGCTGGCAGGCCAGCGATTGCCTTCCGTCACGAGTTCGGCTAGGTTTGATAGGCAAATCGCCGTCCATCCAACAATGGACCTTCCCGCACGCCGCTGGCTCGACGACTTCCCGCCGGCATCATTCGAGCGGCTGCCGGTCGCCGCCTTCATCTGCGACGCGCGCGACGGCGAGATCCTTCGCTTCAACAGCAGGGTCGTCCGCCTCTGGGGCCGCACGCCCGCCGCCGAGGATCGCTATTCGGGCGCGCTGCGCATGTTCCTTCCGAGCGGCGCGCCCCTTCCGCCAGATGAATCTCCGGTGGCGCGCGCATTGCGGGGTTTCCGTCCGCTTCTCGAGGACGAGATCGTCATCGAGCGGCCGGATGGCCGCCGCGTGACGGTCACGGACCATGTCGAGCTGCTCTATGACGGCCAGGGCCGCGTCGCCGCCGCGATCGATGCCCTGATCGACGTCTCGACGATGAAGGAGACGGAACAGGCGCTCGCCGCCAGCGAGGCACGCCTGCAGCTCGCGCTCGAGGTCTCCGATTTCGGCACGTACGACTGGGACGTCACGACGGACCGCGTTGTCCGTTCCGCCAACGCCGCGAGGATGCTCGGCGTTCAGAAGGACGGCCCCGGTGCGACTCGCGACGAGTTCCGGATGAGGGTGCATCCCGACGACCGCGAGCGCGTGATCCAGGCGGAGCGCGATGCGCTCGCCGGAGTGCGGCCGTTCGACATGGAGTTTCGCGTCATCCGTCCCAGCGGCGAGATCCGCTGGTTGACCGACCGGGCTCGTGTCTTTCGTGGCACCGATGGCCGGCCGCTGCGCATGATCGGCGCCCGCATGGACATCACCGAGCGGCGTCGGGCAGAAGCGGCCCTGCGAGTCGGCGAAGCGCGGCTGCAACTGGCGCTGCAGGCCGGCCGCTTTGGCTCCTGGGAATTGAACCTCGACACGCGCGCGCTCACCGCCTCCGCGCAGTGCAAGGCGAACCATGGCCTGCTGCCCGATGACGAGCTTCCGCTCGAACGCGTGCTCGCCGCCGTCCCTGAGAGCCACCGCGAGGATTTCTCCGCGCTCATCGAGAGAACCATCGCGACGCACGGCAGCTTCATCGTCGAAGTGCCGAACCGCTGGCCTGACGGTACGGACCACTGGATGCTCATCAGCGGGCGCGTCGTCGATGCGACGTCCATGGCGGGTGTCACGCAGGACGTCACGGAGCGCAAGCGCGCCGAGCAGCAGCTTGCAGTGTGAAGTGTGATTCGTGATTCTATCGGTTGTCACACGCTGAGCCGACGAGCTGCGTGAGAAGCACCTCGCCGCGCTGCGGCTCGGCCACGTCACTGCGAACCGTCTGCCCTGCCATCTTGACGATGAACGGGATGTGGAGCTTGTCGCGCTCGCGCCCGCCGAACCGGAAACCGTGGTCCGCGAACACGATGAACGTCGAGCGATGGAAGCTGCCGTCGCGCTCCATCGCGGCCGTCATCTCGCCAACCAGTCGATCGACGTACCGCAGCTGCCGCTGGTAGCCATCGTCGGGCGAGGTACGAAGCGGATCGAGGGGCGGGTCGTATCCGTCCTCGTCGAAGACGAAAGGAAGGTGAGGCACGCTGAAGTGCACGAACCGGAAAACAGGCTGCAGCTCGTCCAGCGGACGGCGGGCAAAGGCGGTCAGCTCTCCAACCAGGCCGCGCTGCAACCGTGCAAACGGCGGGTTCTTGACGATCCCGAACGGAAACTGCCACGGCCACATGATGAACGTCGTCTCGATCGGATTGAGGGGTGAGAAACCCTCGCGCACGCCCGAGGCGTTGTAGAAGCTCAGCGACCGGCATTCGTCCACAAGGCGCCCGAGCAGGCTGCAGTACGGCAGGTAGTAGCCAGCCATCTCGGTCCGGTAGCCAAGGCGGCGCGCCGTTGCAAACAGGCTGGTGGCCTCCGCCGCGCTGAACGGCGTAAGCTTGCCGTCCTCGCCCAGCTCCATCAGCCCCGCTTCGGCCACGCGCACCTTCGGCGCGGGGCGGCCCGCGAGGTAGCCCGGCAGCGCGACGAGCGTCTCATCGCCCGGGGCGCGCACAGCCATGTAGTTCGTCGCGGCCGCCGAAAGACGGCGAAGCGCGGGGTATTCATGCCGCACTTCGGAACCCTGGTACAGATATGCGAACGAGAGCTCATCGAACAGCAGCGCCACGATCGACGGGCACGCCGCGGAGTGCGCCACGCCCGGCGGCTTCCGGTGCACCTTGACGACCGCGGGGTCCTGGGACGCTGCTCGTCCCAGGCCGACGATGACGACAACCGATGCGAACGAGATCGCGAGCAGGCCGCGGCGGAGCCACCGTTCGAACGTGTGCGGCCAACGGACGAGCGCGAGGATGATTGCGGTGCCGGTCAGGCACGGAACGCCGTAGCGCACGAGCGGGTTGCTGCCCGCGGCAACCAAGGCGTTGTCGAACGGGAGTTGGCGAAGCAACCCGGCAAGGAACGATGTCAGCGGAAGTGCCGCCACGGCGATGAGCGCCAGGGTGGCGCGATGGCCGGTCCTTCGCCACACTGCAAACACCAGGACGCCGAAGACGGCCCACAGCAG
>DATDHP010000390.1:0-4833 GCA_036521515.1 Vicinamibacterales bacterium | reverse complement strand
CCGGCTGCCGGCTGCCCGCTGCCGGCTAGTCGGTCGCCAGTACTCGCCGCAGCGTCGCGGCGTCGATGTTGCCGCCGGTCATCACGCACGCTACTTTCTTGCCGGCCAGGCGGCCCCCGTATTTCCGCGCGGCCATGAGCGGCGCAGCGCCCGCCGCTTCAGCAAGATTGTGTGTGTACGCCAGCGCGGCGCGCACTCCCTCGGCCAGCTCGCCTTCCGTCAGCGTGACCACGTCGTCGAGCTGCGCCTTGAGAATCGGAAACGTCAGGTCGAAGGTGACGCGAGTCGCCATACCTTCGGCGAACGTGTCGATGCGCTCGCCGACGACACGCTCGGTCCCGCGCCACGAACGCGCGAACGCATCGGCGCCCTCCGCCTGGACGCCGACAATTCTTGCCCGCGACCCGATGCTCGTCCGTACGATGCAACAGCTGGCGGCGCCGCTGCCGCCGCCGATTGGCACGAACAGGGAATCGACGTCGGGAAGCTCCTCGAAGAGCTCGAGCGCGTAGGTGCCGACGCCCGCGATCAGGTGCGGCTCGTTGGCCGAATGGACGTACCTCCACCCTTCGCGCGCCGCCATCTCCTCGACATGCTCGCGCGCCTCGTCGAAATCGCGGCCATGCTCGATGACCTCCGCGCCGGATGCGCGCATCGAGGCCATTTTCTCCGGGTTGGCCCCGACCGGCACGACAATGCGACAGCGCACGGCGTGGAG
This sequence comes from Vicinamibacterales bacterium, assembly GCA_036521515.1. Lineage (GTDB taxonomy): Bacteria > Acidobacteriota > Vicinamibacteria > Vicinamibacterales > UBA2999 > Gp6-AA40. The sequence continues at coordinate 4,115 of DATDHP010000390.1, read as the reverse complement.
GCGGCAGGCCAGCGCCATCGACTGGCCGTGGTTGCCGGTGCTGGCGCTGACGACTCCCTTGCGGCGCTCCTCATCGGAGAGCCGCGAGACGAGGTTGAGCCCGCCCCGAATTTTGAACGCGCACGTGGGGTTGTGGTTCTCGTGCTTCACCCACACGTCGGTCCCGATCCATTGGCTGAGCAACGGATGTCTGAGGAGGGGCGGAGGCCGCATCCGCGCATACACGCGCGGGCGCGCATCGAGCACGTCGCGAAGGAGAGGCAGTTCCATAGCGGGGCATTATGGACGCGGACGACCACGAAATTGTCAGTGTGTCATTTGCCCGAGCTCGCAACCCGCCCACGAACCACTCTTGTTGCGAGATCGGGCCGGTTCGTGATCAGCCCATCGACCCCCCAGGCCAGGAGGCGCTTCATGTCGGCCTCCTCGTCCACGGTCCAGACCTGCACCTCGAGGCCGCGAGCGTGGGCGTGGCGGAGGAAACGCGGCGAGACGATGCGATGCCCCTGCGCGGTTTCGGGCACCTGAAAGCCGCCATACCGGACATGCCTGGCGGGCCACCCGACCCAGCTCCGGTAGACGGCCATCCGGACCTCGCCATGACCCGCGCTGGAGGCCATCTCCGGTAGTGCGGCCCTGGCGGCATCCAGGCTGCGACGGCCATAACCGGCGGCGCACACCCGTTCAGCAGCGCCCGCGAGGCGCACCTCGCGGGCCAGCGCCTCCCCCATCGCGACCGTGTCGACCTTCATTTCAACGATGATGGGGACGTTGCCGTAGCGCCGCAGCACCTCGCGCAACGTCGGAATCCCCCCCCCGTCCCCGGCGTCGAGGCGGGCCAGCTCATCGGCCGTCCGAGCCGCAATCGGCCCCGAACCGCTGGTCGTTCGATCGAGCGCCTCGTCATGGTGGACGACTACGACGCCGTCAGCGGACAGGTGGACATCCAACTCGAGACCGTCGGCGCCGGCCGCGATTCCGCGCCCGAACGTGGCAAACGTGTTTTCCGGGCCGAGGGTGCACCCACCGCGGTGGGCGAAGACGAGGGGGCGGGTCCGACTGAAGAAAGGCACAATGCCCAATGCTAAATGACCGACGCCTAAATATCGGGCCTGTTGGCCCGTAAGCATTGTGCATTGAGCATTGGGCATTAGAATTCTCCTATGGCGAACCCTTCAGCGATCTCCACGCTGGGCGAGTTGCGGAACGCGATCGGGGGCGGCGCGGTGCCGCGCCGGAGCGTCCATCAGGAGGTCCGCGACAACCTCATTCGGAAACTTCGCGCGGGCGAGTCGCTGTTCCCCGGCATCGTCGGCTACGAGGACACCGTCGTCCCGCAACTGGTGAACGCGCTGCTCTCGCAGCACAACTTCATCCTGCTCGGCCTGCGCGGCCAGGCCAAGACGCGGCTGCTGCGGGCGCTGGTCTCGCTGCTCGATGAGCGGATCGCGGTGATGCCCGGGTGCGAGATCAACGACGACCCGATCGATCCGATCTGCGCGGCATGCCGCGCCCGGGTGGCCGCCGAAGGCGACAACACCCCCGTAGCCTGGCTCGGGCGCGATGCGCGCTACGTCGAGAAGCTCGCCACGCCGGACGTGACCATCGCCGACATGGTCGGTGACATCGATCCCATCAAGGCCGCCAGGTCCGGCCTGCAGCTGTCGAGCGAGCTGACCATGCATTACGGACTGCTGCCACGGGCGAACCGTGGCATCTTCGCCATCAACGAGCTCCCGGACCTGGCCGGGAAGATCCAGGTCGGCCTTTTCAACATCCTGCAGGAAGGCGACGTCCAGATTAAGGGCTACCCCGTGCGGCTGCCGCTCGACCTGATGATGGCGTTCACCGCGAACCCGGAAGACTACACGGCGCGCGGCAAGATCATCACGCCGCTGAAGGACCGTATCGGCTCCGAGATCCGGACGCACTATCCCGCCGGCCGCGCCGAAGGGATGGCGATCACGAAGCAGGAGGCGTGGCTCGCCCGCGACGGCGCCGGCCCGAAGAGCGAGGTGCCCGCCTTCGTGTCGGAGGTCGTCGAGGAGATCGCGTTCCAGGCGCGGCAGGACCGGCGCATCGACAAGCGGTCGGGCGTGAGCCAGCGACTGCCGATCTCCGCCATGGAGAACGTGGTCTCGAATGCCGAACGGCGCGCGCTGCTCGGGAGCGAGCCGGTCGCCGTGCCGCGCGTCACCGACGTGTATGCGGCGCTGCCGTCCATCACCGGCAAGTTCGAGCTGGAGTACGAAGGTGAGCTGAAGGGCGCGGAAACGATCGGCCGCGAGCTCATTCGAGCGGCCGTGGCGAACGTGGCCGACGGCTATCTTGCGCATCTCGACACGCGCCAGGTGATCGAGTGGTTCGATCTCGGCGGCACACTGCAGCTCGGAGACACGATGAGCGCGGGCGAGGTGCTGAAGCATGCGCGCGAGGTGCAAGGGCTGGTCGAGCTCGCCCACGCCGCGGGCATCCCGGCCAAGGCATCGCCGCAGCTGCTCGCGTCGGGGATCGATTTCGTGCTGGAAGGGCTCTATGCCCTGAAGAAGATCGGGCGCAGCGACGAGCGCGGTTATCACGCGACGGAGGGCCCCGTCCGGCGCCCGACGCGCGAGCCGTCGTTCAACGACGAGACGCCGCTGCCGACGGCAGGGGGAAAGAAGAAGTACTACAATTGACAAAGGCACAAGGCGAAAGGCACAAGGCACAACGATCGGAGCCTTGCTTGAGCCTTGAGCCTTGAGCCTTGAGCCTTGAGCCTTGAAATATCGATACACCAAATACACCGGCGACCTGCTCGACGAGATCGATCTCGAGGATCTCGTGTCGAAGCTGTCCGACCTGCTGCTCTCGAGCGGGTTCAGCAATCCTTGGGGCGATCCGTCGGCGGGCGACGAAGATCGCTCGATGCAGGCGCTGCACGACGCGATCCTCGAGGCGCTGTTCAGCGGCGGCGTGCTCTCTGACGAGGCGCTCCAGAAGCTGCTCGGCGAGCCGGCCGACGGGGACCAGGAAGGCACGCGGCAGCAGCTCGAGGACCTCATCCAGCAGATCATCCAGAAGATGATGGAGCAGGGCTTCGTGACCGGCGCGCCGGACCTCGAGGGCGAGCGGGATCGCCGGCGCAGCACCGGCGGCGGCATGGGTGAGGATGCCGGCCCCGTGCGATTCGAGGTCACCGACAAGGCGCTCGACTTTCTCGGTTATCGCGCACTCCGCGACCTGCTCGGGTCGGTCGGGCGCAGCAGCGCCGGGCGCCACGACACGCGCCACCTGGCGACCGGGGTCGAAGCGATCGCCGCTCCGAAACCCTACGAGTTCGGCGACACGCTGAACCTCGATCCGAGCAGCACGATCCTCAATGCGGTGCAGCGCCTGCATGGAGAGGGACGCACGTTTGGGGATCTGGGATCAGGGATCGGGGATCGGGGAACATCGTCGGGCGGTCCTGGATTGCCCGGATCCCCGATCCCCGATCCCCGATCCCCGGTTATCGAAGTCGACTACCGGGACCTGATGGTGGCGCAGAGCGAGTACCAGAGCTCCTGCGCGACGGTGATCATGCTCGACTGCAGTCACAGCATGATCCTGTACGGCGAGGATCGCTTTACGCCGGCCAAGCGTGTCGCGCTGGCCCTCTCGCACATGATCAGGACGCAGTATCCGGGCGATTCGCTCCACGCCGTGCTCTTCCACGACTCGGCGGAGGAGGTTCCGCTGAAGCAACTGGGGCGCGTGCGCGTCGGCCCGTATTACACGAACACGCGCGAAGGGCTGCGCCTCGCGCGCCGCATCCTCGAGCGGCAGAAAAAGGACATGCGGCAGATCGTGATGATCACCGACGGCAAGCCGTCGGCGCTCACCCGGCCGGACGGGCAGATCTACAAGAACGCGTTCGGCCTCGACCCGTACATCGTGGCCGAGACCTTCACGGAAGTGAACGCCTGCCAGAAGGCCGGCATCATGATCAACACGTTCATGCTCGCACGCGACCACGACCTCGTGGCGTTCGTCCGGCGTGTGGCGTCGATCTGCCGCGGCAAGGCCTACTTCACGACGCCCTATACGCTGGGTCAGTACGTGCTGATGGACTACATGGATCGCAAAACGAAGAC
>DATDHP010000389.1:0-4494 GCA_036521515.1 Vicinamibacterales bacterium | reverse complement strand
CTGACCTCGCGCGATACCGTCGCCGCAGCAGACATCTCCTACATGCGGCGACATGAACGGACGACCGAACGCGGCACGCCAGACGCGGTTTCAGTCAAACGGCGATCTTTGTCAGTGAATCTTTGCGGAATCCTCCCTGGGTGTTGGCGCTCATTGAGAAACGCGCAAATCTAAACCGAGGTTGATCGCCCTCTATCACTGACGGTGACACGGTCCTCAGCGTGTTTGTGGTGCGTTCCATTGTGGAACCGGATCGTGTTCGGCGAGCCAACCGAGGAGCTCCCGACCGGTGTGTTCATCGAAGAGCATGTGGAGGAATTGGTACGTGCGATCGACGACGTCGATGATCAGCTGTTTCATTTCCTCGTCATTGAAGCGGGAAACCCGGGGCCACGGAATCGAGCCGAATGGACTGGTGACCATCACGTCCGCATAATCGCCGGTGGCGGATGAGGGGGCAATCCCGGCATGCAGGTCCTCCAGCTGCGACTGGCGGACGCACTGGAGGACAAGGTACTTGGCCAGGCGTTGCTGGAGGACCGCGTTGGCGCGGATGGCGTCGAGATGCGTCAGGTGTCGGGGCATAGCGGGTCAGGCCTTCGAGGGGCGCTTCCGGTCGTCGCCCGCAGCGGGGCCGCGGCGCGCCTGCTGGGCGAGTTCCGCCTCGCGCAGCCGATAACTCTCGCCCTCAATAGGAATAATCTCCGCATGATGGGTGAGCCGATCAATGAGCGCCACGGCACAGGCGGCGTTGGGAAAGACTGTGTTCCATTGCTTGAACGGCAAATTCGTCGTCACCACCAGGGATCGCTGTTCGTAGCGGCGGCTGACCACTTGAAACAGCAGGTCCGCCGCGTGGGCATCGTAGCCGAGGTACCCAATTTCGTCGACGGCGAGCAACGAGGGTTTGGCGTAACGGCGGAGGCGCCGCTCGAGCGCGCGGGCGGTCTCCTGCCCATTGAGATCGAGTAAGAGCTCCGACGCCGTCAGAAAGCGGGCGGAATGCCCAGCCAGGATCGCCTGATAGACGAGATTCTTGGTAAACATTGTTTTCCCAAGCCCGTGTGGCGCGACAAAGATGACGTTCTCGCCTTTGGCCAGGAAGTCAAGGGTGAAGACGCGGTCGACCGTGGGCCGATGAATCTGTTTGGGCCAGTCCCACTCGAAGTCGGCCAGTAATTTGAAGCGGCCGAGGCGCGCGTCTTTCAGCCGGCGCTCCACGCGCTGTCGCGTCCGGGCGTCGAGTTCGGCCTTGACGAGGTGCTCGAGCAGGACGATCGGGCTCCAGCGCTTCTGGGTCGCGCGGGCGACGAGATCATTCAGCTCGTCGGCGGTGTAGAGCAGGCCGAGGCGTCGCAGGTGCTCACTCAGGGTCGTCGGGATCGGATCGGGTGAGGTCATCGTAGGGCTCCAACGGATGCGGCGTCAGATCGAGATCCCGGACACCGGGCCGATCGGGTAACGCCAAGGGCATGGGCGGCTTCTGTCCGCGCTGGCGTCGGCGGGTTTCCAAAATGTGGGCAATCGCCCCGGCGCCGAGGGCGTCGCGCTCGAGCGCCTGGGTTACCGCAGCGGCGAGTTCCTGTCGGCCGTAATCGTCGAGCAGCGCCAGCAAGCGGGCGGTGTGGCCGCGGAGGGATTCGCCGCGCGCTGCCAGCCGCTCCAACAGCGTCGCGATCGCCGGCACGGCGAGGCGGAGCCGGTCGCGTGCACTTGAGGGATTGGCCTGGCGCGTGGCCGCGACCAACCCGGCGACATGGTCCTCCTGTTCGATCGTCTGGCCGGTATCGTAGCTCCGCGGGTGGGACGCAATGTCCTCGTCGGTCCCGACGATCAGCCGCACCGTCGTCGGCGTCGCGATCAAGGTGAGCGGGTGCTGCCGATGCGTATGGGGAATCGAGTAGCTATTCCGGTCGAAGTGCACGTAGGGGGTTTTGCCGGAGGCGACGGTCCGCCGCACGGCGGTGTCGAACGGATGCGCGGGCAGGGGGAGGAGCCGCGGCTGTTCCTGCGCGAAGATCTGCGCGACGGTCTGATCGGGATGCTCGGGATGGCGGCGCTGATGCGCGATCTCGTCGCGCCACCGCCCAAACTGCGCGTTGAGGTCGTCGACATCGCGAAACGTCCGGGCGGCAAAGAACGCGTGCCGAAGGTATTGAATTTGGCGCTCGATTTTGCCCTTCTCGTTGCCCCGGCCCGGGGTACAGGGCCGTGGGGCGAAGTGATAGTGGCCGGCGAGTTCGAGCAGCCGCGGATGAAATCGAATGGCACTGCCCTGGCGTTCGAGCACGGCACTGCGGAGGTTGTCGTAGACGAGCGTCCGGGCGACGCCGACAAAGCCGTGATGAAAGGCCTCGACGTGCCCGCGCAGAAAGCTCTCGAGTGTCTGGTCGAGCGTGAACAGCGCCGAGATCGCCCGCGAATAGGACAGCACCATGACAAACCCGGAGAGCGGCCGGGTGCCGTGGCCGATGCGGATGGCCCCAAACGCGCCCCAGTCCACTTGGGCTTCTTCGGCGGGCAGCGTGGTGAGCCGGCGATAGGCCGTCGGCGCGACGTGAGGCCGCAACGTGCGCACGACGCGCCGCAGCTGCACCACCGAGCCGGCATAGCCGCGCGCGCGCACCATCTCGAAGAGGCGCGTGGCGCGCAGCCGCGGATAGTGGGCCAACGTGTCCCGAATGAAGGGCAGATACGGGTCCGCCAGCGTCGGGCCGCAGCGGCCGCGACGCAGCGCCTGCGTGTCGTGGGCAATCGCGGCACGGACGGTGTCATGGTGGACGCCGAGGGTCGCGGCGATGGTACCGACCTTCCAGTGCTCGCCGAAATACAGCCGACGAATCTCGGCGTGTTGTTCGGGCGTGATCATGGCGTGCCTCCGGGGACACGCGACGGATCCGCCAGGGCGGTGGAAGGAGCCAGGCGCTTGCCCGGCCACAGACCATGCATCGCGACGCACCCGCCAGGGGGGCGGTCGGCACCCGATCCGCCGTCGTGTCCATCGGCAGTGTGGCGAGTGCGGCGGCGCGCTGGGAAGTCTGATCCCTCACGCGGGCGCGATAGGCGCGCTGGTGATCGCGGTGATCGAGACGGCCTTCGGGACTGCGGCGATGACGCTGGCGCGCGGCCCGCAGACATTCGCGACGGGCGGCACCCCGACACGCCGGCGAGCAATAGGCGTGACCGCGATCGCATGACGCACAGATCGCGAAGACGCGGTTGCAGCGTCGACAGACTTTCTCGCGAAGCGGCCTGTCCACGACGTCGAAGCGGCGGCACGCTTCGACTGGACACGGCGCGTAAACCGTGGCACAAGAAGGACGACTGGCTCGGTCCGGCGAAGCATCGAGGCGGTCACCGAGGGCCTGGAGATCTCACCTCCAGGCTCTCATCTGACATCCGCCGCAAGCCCGTCAGCCTACCGCAATCCAGTGATTTCGGAGGGGCGCTCGGCGGCTCCTGCTCCCGAGCATCGGTGTGATCACGACCGCCGCCGAGCGCCCGCAAGGCTCTTCGACGACCGCTCGTCTTTCGATCGAGGTGAGATTCGGAATAAGACTGCAGCCAGTCGACTGCGTCCAGATTTATGCGGTTTCAGACGAGCGCTGACAGTCAGTGGCCGGTGATGCCGAACCACGTGAGTGGGCCTGGTGGCACACCCCCTGTGCTCCGCAGATACTCCGCGCGCCGGTTCACACTGCCGATCCCGCTCCAACGAAGCGGAGGCCCTGTCCACCGGCGAGCCCTCCCGTCTCCCTTGAGCCGTTATTATGACCGACGAGGATGATTCGCATCGCACTCCTTCTCGTACGTGACCTCCTGCACTTCGTGGAGTTGACCTGTTCATCACACGCCAGCCTCGCCGCCGAGAACCTCTTCCTTCGCAAGCAACTGGCCTTCTACGTCGAGCGGAACGTCAGGCCGCGGCGCCTGGACGATGCGGCCAGAATCGCACTCATCGTGCTCGCGCGGGTGATCGACTGACGGCAGCTCCTCACCGTCGTGCGGCCCGACACGCTTGTGCGGTGGCACCGCCAGGGATTCCGCTTGTTCTGGTCTGGCGTTGGAAGCCGCGGCGTCCTGGCCGTCGTCGGATTCCTCCGTCCTCCAGGACGTGATCGCCACCATGGCGCGAGCGAATCAGACCTGGGGTGAGGAACGGATTGCAGCGGAACTGCTGCTGAAGTTGGGCGTCTCCGTGTCGCCGCGGACCGTTCGCCGGCACATGCGGCGGCCGGTTCCGTCACGGCCGCGTTCATCGTCGCAAACGTGGCGCACGTTTGTGCGGAACTACGCGCGCGAGACACTGGCGTGCGATTTCTCGTTGTGGTAACAGCCACGTTCCGGCTCGTGTACGTGTTCCTGGTACTGGACATCGGCACCCGCGGATTGTGCAGTGGAATGTCACTGAACATCCGACGGCCGAGTGGACCGTACAGCAGTTCCGGAGTGTGCTAACGGGCGAAGAATCGTACCGGCTTATCGTGCACGATC
>DATDHP010000388.1:0-11342 GCA_036521515.1 Vicinamibacterales bacterium | reverse complement strand
GCTCGTCGGTGCAAGCTCTCTGTCGCTCGTCGGTGCAAGCTCTCTGACGCTCGTCGGTGCAAGCACTCTGACGCTCGTCGGTGCAAGCCCTCTGACGCTCGTCGGTGCAAGCTCTCTGACGCTCGTCGGTGCAAGCTCACTGACGCTCGTCGGTGCAAGCTCTCTGTCGCTCGTCGGTGCAAGCTCTCTGACGCTCGTCGGTGCGAGCTTGCCGCCTGTCGGTGCAACCTTGCTACGTGTCGGCGCGACCCGCACCGACTCGGCGAAGCGTCCTTGCACCGACAGGAATTCAAGATTGCACTGACAAGGATCACGATTGCACTGACAGGGATCGGGCTTGCACCGACAGGCGTCAGGATCGGACCACCACGATCTTTCTCCCCTGTAAAACCAGCTCAGTGACCAGGAGCGGCAGCGCCCAGCATGCCCACGCCGCGAGGGCGAGCTGTTCGTTCAGGGCGCCGATCTGGGCCGTCTGCAGCACCGGAAAAATCATCCTGAAGAAGACGAACGCAAACGTGACGACGTAGCTGCGGATCATCCACTCCTTGTGCTGGTCGATCAGCGTGCGCTTGATCGCCAGGAAGGCGAGTCCCGTCGTGCAGACCCACGCCACGGCCAGGCCGAAGAGCCCGGCGCCGAAAACCAATCCGAAATCGGTGTGCGTGGCGAGATAGAACGCGCCGAGCGAACCGACAGCCACCGACGCCAGATAGGCAACGCCAATGCGACGGTGCCACGCGATGCCGCGATCGGACAGACCCAGCCACAGCTGCACAGGCCCGGTCAGCAGCGCCACGGCGCCGCCTGCAATGTGGAGCAGGAGCCAGCCGCGCTTGGAGGCGTAGACCGGCGGCCCATACGTGGACGAGAGGTAATACGGGAGGGCGGCCATCGAAAAGAACACGACGCCGACGAGGCCGGCGAGCGACAGCAGGGTGATCGTTCCCCACCTCGTGCGTGGCGCCGGCAGGGCGGCGTCAAGGACCCCTGAGCTCATGGACTACCTCCAATACTCCTCGGCAGTGCGCGGCGGAGTGTACGTTTTGACGCCGCCCGGTGCGAGGCCATTTCCGCTGACAAGCCTCGCCTACCGCGCCCGTTCGAGCGCGCGGCGATCCCAGTTGCCGGCGTCGGCCGCCGCGTCGTACGTGCTCTGGAGGAACTCCAGCAGCATCACGTCCGGCGCCCCGGCTTCCCGCACGGCGTCGTACGGCAGGATGAACTCGCGCAGGTCATGGCTGTAGAACGCCGCGGAGGGGCGGACCGGCGCCGCCGCGAATCCGGGCGGCTCGGGGTACGCGTACGAATAGAACGCCGGATAGTCGACCCCGCCCCCTCCCGGCCAGAACCCCGCGCTGCTGACTTCGTGCGAGTACGCCTCGCGTGTCACGGAATCCGGGAGGTTCGGGATGCCGCCCGGATGCGGCGGCGCGGGCCGCCCGGAGAAGCGTGTCACGGCGAGATCCGGCGCGCCCCAGAACAGGTGGACGGGACTGCACTTGCCGATGAACGACGACCGGAACTCCCGGAACACGCGATCCGCGCTGACGAGGATCCTCCAGAATCGCGTGACGAATGCCGGGTCGTACGAGGCGTGCCGCTCGTCGCGATCGAACGGAATGGCGTCGGCCACTTCGTTCGGGCGCGGGTAGATCGGCGCGTCGATCGCGAGATCGCGCAGGTGGCCGCGCAGCTCGCGATAGAAGTCGGCGACCGGGCGCGGCCGCAGCTGCATCCGCCGCGTGTTCCCGTCGTTGCAGCGAATCACCAGCCAGTGGTCGACGAAGTCGAACTCGATCTCGAACGCTCGCGGCAGCGCCGGGATCTCTGTCGTCGTCAGGCCGCGGGGCGAGACGTAGAGCGTGACGTGCCACCAGTGGTTCACGGGGGGCGTCTGCATCATCCGGATCTTGCCGACGATCTGCATCCAGCGGTGGAGCGTCGCGCAGCTGTCGGCCCAGTCGGCCAGCGGAAGCGCGGGCCATCGCAGATCGTCCACGCGCTTGGCGACCGGGCTATCTTTCCGCCTGCTCATAGACAATCTCGCCTCCGATGACCGTCATGCGGACCATGGTGCCGAGGATCTCCCGCGCCGGCACGCGCATGACGTCCTTCGAGAGCACGACGAAATCGGCCAGCTTGCCGGGCTCGAGCGATCCGAGCACGGGCTCGAGATGTGCGGCATACGCCGCCGCCAGCGTGAACGAGCGCAGCGCGTCCTCACGCGAGAGCCGCTGGTCCGCCATCCAGCCGCCGGGCGGGTTCCCCGCGGGATCCTGACGGGTGATCGCCGCGTAGAGGCCGAGCATCGGATTGGCGTCCTCGACCGGAAAGTCCGAGCCGTTGGCGAGCACCACGCCGGACCTGAGCAGCGTCTGCCAGGCGTAGGCGCCTTCCGCCGTTCGCGCGGCGCCGATCCGATCGGCCACCCAGGGCATGTCCGACGTGGCGTGCGTCGCCTGCATCGAGGCGACGATGCCCAGGCGCGCGAAACGCGGCATCTCGGCGGCGTCGAGAATCTGCGCGTGCTCGACGCGGAGGCGCAGCGCACGCGCGCCCGGCACCTCGCGCTGTACGCGCTCGAACGTGTCCATGGCAATGCGGTTGCCGCGATCGCCGATGGCGTGAATCGCCGTCTGGAATCCTGCCTTCGATGCCGCCAGCGTCTGCGCGTAGACCTCCTCGGGCGGCGTGGTCAGGAGACCCGTCGTGCCGGGCTCGTCCGAGTACGGCTCCAGCATCGCCGCGCCGCGCGAGCCGAGCGCGCCGTCGGCCACGACCTTGATGGCGCGAACGATCAATCGAGGATTCGCGCCCCCGATCACGGGACCCTTGTCGAAGAATGGCGTCAGCGACAGGACCGAGCCGCGAAGCATGACATAGACGCGAGTCTTGAACCGGCCCGTCTCGATGAGCCGCCCATAGGCCTCCACCGTCTCGCCATCGGTCCCCGCGTCGTGCACCATCGTGAGCCCGAGGCGGCGAAGCTCCCGATCGGCGAGCAGGAGGCGAGCCTCGAGCTGCTCGCGGCCGATGGGCGGAATGCGGGAGGAGACGAGGCTGTCGGCGCGATCGATCAGCACGCCGGTCGGCTCGCCGCCGTCGCCCCGGATGATCCGCCCGCCTGCCGGTTCCGCGGTCGCTCGCGACAGCCCAGCCAGCTCCATCGCCTTGCGATTGACGAGCGCGGCGTGCCCGTCTACGCGCGTCAGGTACACCGGATGCTCCGGCGCGACCGCGCTGAGCAGCTCGTGCGTCGGCCAGCTCTTCTCGGGCCAATCGTTCTGGTCCCACCCGCGGCCGACGATCCATTGACCGCGCGGAGTCGCGGCTACACGTTGCCGCACGCGGCCGACGATCTGCTCGAAGCTCGTCGTCCCGCGCAAATCGAGTGCCTGCAGCGTCGCGCCGAGGCCGCCGACGTGTCCGTGGGCGTCCTGCAGGCCCGGGACAATCGTTGCGCTGCTGCCATCGATGACGCGCGTGGCCGGGCCGCGCAGACGAAGGACTGCGGCATCCTCACCCACCGCGACGATTCGATCACCACGCACCGCGATCGCCCGGGCGGCGGGGCGAGCGGCATTCACCGTGTAAATAGTCGCGTTGTGAACGATCAGATGCGCGAATGAGGGCGCCTGGGCAGAGAGGGCCGCGAGAGCGGCGATCGTCACGATGGCCACGCACGCGAAGTGAAGCATGGCCAAGGACATTCAGCGCGGACTGAGGGCGAGGGTGTAGGACGCCACGTCGCACGGCAGACGCGATCCGAGGTTGGGAAACACCATGTGCATCGGCAGCACGCCGTCCCGCACGAACCCGCACTTCTCGAGCACGCGTCGAGAGATCACATGATCGACATGCGTCGACGCCGACAGCACGCGTATGCCGATCTGCGGCGCGAGGTCGACCATGGCGCGCAGCGACTCGGTGGCGTAGCCGCGTCCCCATGCATCGCGGGCGAAGATGTAGCCGGTGATCGCGCGGGAGGACGTCTCGAACGCGAAGCCGGTGCTGCCGAGCAGCGTGCCCTCGGCGCGCGAGAAGATCACGTACGGGCCGGCGGGCCACCGCTCCCACTCGACGTCGCTGAACGTGAGAAACGCGTAGGTATCGTTGATCGTCGTGTGCACGGGCCACGCCATGTACCGAGTGGCCTCGGGGTCGGCCGCGTAGCGTTCGAAAATCGCCCGCGCGTCTTCCGCGCGCGGCCGGCGCATGACCAGCCGCTCGGTCTCGAGCTCAACGGGGGCTTTGGGCATACCGATCACGTCAGACGATCGCATCAATCAACCGCTCCCATTCCTGAAGCATGGCGGCGTACGACGCCTCCGTCATCGCCTCCAGCGTCTGCGTCCCGGCAGCGGACAGGCTCGTCAGGCTATAGGTCACCTCGACATGGGTCGCCCCGGCGCGTTCGGTGCCGCGCACCGTCACGAGGCCCATTCGCGATCCCGGCGTGATTCGCACGTACTCCGCGATGCCTGCCTCCGGCGCGTAGCGCAGCACGAGCCACTCGGTCTCCTCGTTGTTGTGATGCGTCTGGAAAACCGTCCCCGCGATATCGGACGGCGTGTCGCGCGGGTGAAGATACCGGGGGTCCCATCCCGACACCCAGCGCCGCTCGCCCTCCGGGGAAAACAGCGCGAACGCGTACGCCAGCGGCCGGTTCACACGAAAAGCGCCCGTACGCTCGACGTGCACGGGCGTGAAGGGCGGGTCGGGCGAGTCGGGCGGGTGCGGATCGGACGGGTGGGGCGGGTGAGGCATCGGAACCAGCTCTTTTCGCTCCATCCGTGCAACGCTCCTACCCGCGCTACCCGCCCTACCCGGCCCGCCCTCCGCGTCAGCGCCCGTACGAAGCGAACACGCTCGTCTGCCCCTGCTTGTCGAACGTCAGCACGTTGTACGGCTGCACGAGACTCCCCTGCTCCATCCCGGGCGAGCCGATGGGCATGCCAGGGACCGCCACGCCGGCCACCTGGGGGCGCTCCTTGATCAACCGCTGGACGTCCGACGCCGGAACGTGCCCTTCGAGCACGTAGCCATTGACGACGCCCGTGTGGCACGACTGGAGACGTCCGGGCACGCCGTACTTCGCTTTGACCTCCGTCATGTCCTCGACGTCGATCACCTTCGTGGTAAAGCCGTTCGCCTGTAGATGCTTCACCCAGAGTGCGCAGCATCCACAGGTGGGGCTCTTGAACACCTCGACCGTCGGCATCGTCGATCGCTGCGCCGCCACCAGGCCGCCCAGCGACACCATGCCGGCAATGACGATCGCCGCAAACATCTTTTTCATTTCCCTATTGTCCCCCACTGCCCGCGTGCTTTGTGGCTTCCGCCTTCAGGCGGAAGAACGGTCTTCAGGCACGAGCTCCCCTCTTCCGGCTGAAGCCGGAAGCCACAGGTGACTTCTTACTTCGCCAGCGGATTCGGTCGCATCTGGAACTTGACGACCTTGCTCGTCATCTCCTTCTGGCCCTCGGTATGGAACGGCGCGCGCGTGGCCCAGGTGGACCAGAGGCCACGGCCCTTCCAGCCGCCGCGCGGATCGTCGATGCGGCCGTCGAGCCCCTTGGCGTAGAACCCCAGCGGGTACGGCACGCGGAGCGTGGTGAACTGCCCGCTCTGCGTGTCGAGCGCCAGCAGCGAGTCCGATCCGCTTCCGGCAATGATCGGCAGGTTGCGGCCCATCCCGAACGTATCGTGCTGGTCGACCCAGTTGTAATAGTGCGAGTCGGCGTTCGCATTCTCGGTCGCGCCCTTGAAGTTCGGGCCCGGAGTCGGATACAGCTTCCACCCTTCCGGGCAGTGCTGGCCGGTGGCCGCCGGTCCGTTCAGTGGTCCCTTGCAGAGACGGCGATCGAAGCTGCCGTAGTGGCCGCTGGCCAGCGAGACCCAGGCGACGCCGTTGCGATCGATGTCCATGCCACGCGGCGAGAAGCCCTGCACTGCCGCGCGTGGGTTGTTCCACGGCACCTCGTACACCTCGGCGAGCGCGGTGGCCGGTGGATTCGCGCCCGGGGCGAGGCGGACGAGTGAGCCTGGGAACCCGACCGTCGAGCCCCAGACCGATCCGTCCGCCGGACTTGGCGCGACGCCGTAGAACGCCGCCACCACGCGACGATCCTTGGTCGGGTCGGCCGGCGCCGTGCCTTCCGTGTATTCGTCGCGCCGGCCGTTCCCGTTGTGATCGAGGATGAGCGCCGTCCAGCCCTGCGACCGCTCCTCGTCGCCGCTCTCGTCGAACATCTTGGTGTTCAGCCAGCCAACCACGCCGCCGCCGCCGCCGCTGCTCGTCCACAGCGTGTGGTTCGCATCCTCGGCAAACTGCAGGTGGTGCGTTCCAAAGCATGTGCCGATGAGCGTCATCTTCTTCATGGCCGGGTCGTACACCGCCAGGTGCCGTCCGGCCGCGGTGGTCGGCGTGAGCTTCGCCGACGGATGTGCCGAGCCCTCACGGCAGATCGCCGGGTTGTCGTTGGGACGGACCTTGGACGTCAGCCACAGCCGCCCGCGATGATCGAGCATCGGGTTGTGGACGTTTGCCTTGCTTGTCCAGATCGGCTCCTCTGCCCAGTAGGCCGACGCGTGCTCCACCATTTGCGGCGCGGCGAACGGGGTGTTCGGATCGCGCACCGGGATCGGGATGCGGCTCGCCTGGTGACGCATCGGGTCGAGCACCGGCGAGTAGTCGGCGCTCGCCTCGAGCGCGCCGTAAATCGGCCCGTTGGCGTTCACGGTGGGGTTGCGTCGATCGGTCGCGATCTCGTCATGCAGGTAGGCCTTGGGATCGGCCCAGTCCCACTGCGTGATCACGACGTTGCGCTCGGCGCCCTGCGGGCGCGGCGGCGCCGGCGGCAGCTCGCCCCCGGCAATCCGGTCGGTCCAGTCGCCGAACATCGCCAGCGCGCGTTTCGGGCCGAGGTTGTTGATGCCGCCCGTCATGGCGCCGCCCGCCTGCCCCGACTGCACGCGACGTTGCCAGGCCGCCGCTGACGAATCGAATACGCCGAGGGCCGTGGGGATTTCGCGCGTTCCCCTGTTGCCCATCTGGTGGCACGACTCGCAGCTGTCCGTTTTGACCAGACGGATCCACTGCGCCTGGGTCTTCAGGTTCTCATTGATGCCGTTGCCGGCCTGGCCCGTGCCCGGGAACTCGCTCTTGTCGGGGACCCGCAGCAGCGAGTACCAGTAGTTCCCCGGGTAGTACTGCGCCGCCGCGCGCGCGTCGGGGGCGGTCACCGCCGTCAGGTTCAGCGCGCGCCCCGGGGCCGACTGCACTTTCGGCGAATCCACGAGGCCGTAGCCACGCACCCAGACGTTGTAGCTCGCCTTGGGGAGATCCGGAACGACGTAACGGCCACGATCGTCGGTGACCACGGTCCGCGAGAACTTCGTCGGCAGGTCCGTCGTCTCGGCGATGACCCAGACGCCCGCCTCGGGCCCGCGCGGCCCGGTGACCACGCCGCCGATGTCGTCGCCGTCGATGGCGACCGCCGCGCCTCCGGCCTGGCGCGCGCTCACGCGCGTCACCACGACTGTTGCCACAATGGCAACTAGCATCGCCATTACCAGTGGGATCGACTTCGCTCTGCTCATGACGGCTCCTCCGGTGGCGAGATTGTAACTCGTACTCTTGCTGTCGCAGGGGTCCGGCTTTCCGGCCCTCACGACAACCTGAAGGCTCACAGGACACGCTGATAAAAGGCGAGCTCGGATTCGAGCGCCCGGACTATCGTTTCGGCGCGGCGGAAACCGTGCTGTTCGCCTTCGAAGGTCAGGTATTCGACCGGCAGCCCTTTCGCCCGGACGGCGTCTGCCATCATCTGCGACTGGCTGGGTGGGACGACCTTGTCCTCCAGCCCCTGGAACAGGATCAGCGCGCACGACAGCCGGTCCACGTGGTGGATGGGCGACCGGGCCCGGTAGACTTCTTTCATCTCCGGGTACGGCCCGATCAGCGTGTCGAGGTAGCGCGACTCGAACTTGTGCGTGTCGTGCGCCAGGCCCTCCACGTCGCTGATGCCGTAGTAGCTGGCCCCGACGCTGAACACCCCCGGGTAGAACGTCAACGCCGCCAGCGTCGTGTAGCCGCCGGCGCTTCCCCCGCGAACGATGAGCTTTCGCACGTCTGCCTTGCCCTGGGTCACGAGATAGCGTGCCAGGTTGACGATGTCGGCCACGTCGACGACGCCCCATTGCCCGTGGAGGCGTTCGCGATACTCGCGGCCGTATCCCGAGCTGCCGCTGTAGTTGACATCGGCGACGGCAAACCCGCGGCTGGTCCAGAACTGGATGGCCAGCTCGAACGTCGTCCTCGTCGCCGTCGTCGGGCCGCCGTGGCCGATGACGATGAGCGGCGGCCGTTCGCCGCGCGGGGCGACGAAGTTCTTGTTCCGCGGCGGGTAGCAGAACGCATGGGCAGTGCGGCCGTAATCGGTGGGGAACTCGATCGGCTCGGGCGTGGAGATGTACGCGGGATCGAGCTGCGCGTCCGATGAAAGGCGCAGCACCTCGACGTAGAAACGCGTGAGGTCGAGGCGCACCACGGCATCGGGCCGCTCGGGAGATCCGGCGACGAGGACCACGTGCTGCGGCGTTGCCGCCATCCACTCCTGCGGCGAAAGGTTCGTCGGTATCTCCGTGAGGAGCCCGGTGTGGACGTGAACCGTGGCGAGATGCCAGCGCCCGGCGCGCGTATAGGCCGTGACGAGGCGATCGGGATCGGCAAAGGCCCACGTCGCCGTGCCGAACACCCACTGCGGCCGCCCGAACTCCACGGCGGCCGGTGGATTCCGCACGACTGCCTCGATCGTCTCGCCGCGGCCGGGGTCCCCGCCGCGCGTGGTGTGCGCGGCGGGGTGGAGGATGCGATACAGCTTCCACCAGCCATCCGCATCGCTGACGAAGAACAACGCGCCGTCGGGCGACCATCCAGGTTGATAGATCGACTCACTGGCGCTGCCGGCCACGTGCCGCGCGCTGGCGAGCACGCCGTCAGGCGTGACATCGGCGACCCAGAGCTCGGTCCCGTCCCACGGCATCTGCGGATGACGCCACGCAATCCACGCCAGGAGCGATCCGTCCGGGCTGAGCCGCGGCGTCGAATAGAAGTCGTGGCCCGACACGATCACGTCGCCCGGCGAGGGATCGCCCGAGAGCGGAATACGAACGAGCGTGTTGACCGGCTCGCGTCCACCCGTGTGGTCTTCGCGAACGCAGATGAGCTGCTGCCGCGCACGATCGACCACGAAGTCGGCATAGAACCAGTCGCCTTCCGGCGTGAGCGGCCGGGGCGGCCCGGAGTCCGCAGCCTGGAGTCCGGAGCCCACGCGATAGACGCGCTGATCGCTGAAGTTCGAAAAGTACACGACGCCGTCCGCCACCGCGTACGCGCCGCCGCCGTACTCGTGGACGCGCGTCCGCACGTTCATCTCGCGCGGCGTCACGTCGTCGACGCGCCCGTCGGCCGTGCGCCTGACGAGCGCGTTGCGTCCGCCTTCGGTGGGGCGCCCCTCGAGCCAGTAGATGTCGTCGCCATCGACGGCGACTGCCCCCAGTCGCCGCCCCGCCACCGCGACGTCCGCGGCGCCGAGCGGCGAGACCCAGGTGCCGTAGGGGGCTATCGTGGGCGACATATCATTCGTGATTCGTGATTCGTGATTCGTGATTGTGGCTGGGACTCGGAAGGGATCGGGGCGGGAACGGGATCGAACTCGGGTTCCTGTTCGAACCCGAATCCCGAATCCCGGATCAGTTCGCCCGCAACCGCATGCGCACCACGCCGGCCGCATCGAGTAATTCGAGCGTCTGGTTGGCGATGGCGTGCGACGCGGTGGCCTCCATGGCGGCGTTGAAGGCGTTCTCGGTTGCGCTGCGGTCGGGGACGCAGGCGATGCGCGTCGTTGCAAGCGCGCCGAAGCGGAGCATGGCCCCATCCTGCGTGAAGGTTCCCGAAATGCGATTGCAGCCCGTGGAACCGGTGACGCGATTGCCGTCGCTCGACAGCAGGATATTGGGCCGGCGCTGCTGCTCGCTTGCGTCCACCGCCTGGCCATCGATCTCGATGGCGGTCCACGTCGTCCCGAGCAGGGCCGGGCCGAGGGGGGAGGAGGGTGATGTCGGTATGTCGGACTGCGCGACGCCGCCGCCACAGCCACCGGCCAGCGCCGCCAGCATGAGTACGATTCTCCATGGATGCATAGCCCCCTCCTGATCTCGCCACCTCCACCGCGCTGGCAACGCGCGGCGGGGGCCCGGGAGGGCCCGCACCACGGCTCGACGCGGGCCCTTCCCGCCTACTTCAGGTGCCGCCCAACCAGTTTGGTCATCTCGAACATGTTCACCGCGGACTTGCCGCCGAAGACCGGCTTCAGCGCCGAGTCCGCATTGATCATCCGTCTGTTCTTCTGGTCCTGCAGCCCGTTCTTCTTGATGTACGCCCACAAGCGCTTGGTGACCTCGCTCCGCGGGATCGGCTTTTCACCCACGACTTCGGCGAGGGCCGGGCTCGGGCTCACCGGCCGCATGAAAGCCGCGTTGGCCTTCCCACGACCACCACTCTTACGCTTGGCGCCCGACGTCTTGCTGGCCTTCCTGGCGCTCCCCTTGCGCGCAGTCTTTCTCGTCGCGGTCTTGCGGCTTGCTGCCTTCTTGGCCATCGAATCTCCTCTGGAGGGCAATGATACGACCATCCGGCGCCGTTCGAACCCAACTTTGTCGCGAGTGTGAGGAGAAGGCGGTCACCATGCCGAGCACAAGGCCGTCCGCATCGCTCACGGTCGTTCGGAAGTGCGCCCGTGCCTGCATTGTGTGTATCCTCTCACTCGATGAGCAAGACCCGCCTCGAGGCGTTCAGCGACGGCGTGATTGCCATTCTGATCACCATTATGGTGCTGGAGCTCAGGACGCCGGACGGGGCCGACTGGGCGGCGCTCCGGGCGCTCGTCCCCGTCCTGCTCACCTACGTCCTCAGCTTCGTCTACCTCGGCATCTATTGGAACAACCACCACCACATGCTGCACGCGGCCGACCGCGTCAACGGCAAGGTGCTGTGGGCGAACCTCCACCTGCTGTTCTGGCTGTCGCTCGTGCCGTTCACCACGGCGTGGGTCGGCCACAACCATTCCGCGCCGGTCCCCACCGCCGCCTATGGAGTCGTGTTCCTGCTGGCGGGCGCCGCCTACACGCTTCTGCAAAACACGCTCATCAGCCAGCGCGGCGCAAACTCACGCTTGCGCGAGGCGGTGGGACGGGACCTCAAGGGTAAGGTCTCCGTCGTGCTGTACGGGTGCGCGATCCCGCTCGCGTTTCTGAACCAGTGGATTTCTGACGCG
>DATDHP010000387.1:0-2168 GCA_036521515.1 Vicinamibacterales bacterium | reverse complement strand
AGTAGTTCTTCCATGCGGGCGAGGCGCTCTTCCATCGTGCCGACGCGATTCGCCATGTCACCGGTGGCCGGCGCGGTCGGCTTGGCTGGCGGCGCCGCGGGGGCAGCGGGCGGCGTCGGCAGCACAGGCGAGCGCAGGACGGTTGACGGCGGCGCGTACGACGACGGGCCTGGGGGGGGAGCAGGCACGCCGCCCTTGACGCCGGCGAGACGGCGCCGCAGGTCGCGGTTCTCGCGCTCGAGCCCGATGCGGTCCCTGATGCGCGCGAGCATCACGTCGAGCTGGCCGAGCGAGAACGGCTTGGCGAGATAGTCATACGCGCCCTCGCGGACCGCGCGCAGCGCGCTGTCCAGGGTTGCGTAGCCCGTGATCATCACGACGTAACATTCGCGGTTGACCGCCTTCGCAGCCTTCAACACCTCGAACCCGTCGGCGCCCGGCATGTTGATATCGGTCAGGACGATCGTGAAGCGCGACGGGTTGCGCTCGATTGCCGTCGTCGCCGCACGGCCGTCAGAGGCGACCGTGACAACCAGGTTGCGACTGCGACAGAACTGCTCCAGGATCTCGCGGGTGGAGAGTTCGTCGTCAACTAGGAGAACTTCAAGCGACTCTTCAGACGGCATCAATGGCATAAGCGTTGCGCATAGCTGGGGGGCATAGCGTCCCTGAAAGATTAATCGTCACAAAAAGCTCGAACTTTAGTCCGAGACGGCTAAAGATCAGTCGAGATGATGTCGATAGACCGGCACGTGGACGGTAAGCCGACAAGATCATGACTCAAAACCGACAGCCCTCAGTTCTGGTCGTTGAAGACGACGTCGATCTCCGACGAACGGTTAGCGAATCTCTCGAAGCCGCCGGCTTCGCCGCCGCTCAGTCGCCTGACGCCATGGATGCGATCGAGCGTCTGAAAGCCTTTGCCTACGACGGTATCGTCATCGACCTGCACCTGCCGGATGCCAGCGGCATGGAGGTGCTGGACGAGGCCGTCACCCGCTACCCCGAAATCCGGGCGGTCGTGGTGACCGGGTTCGGCGGCGTCTCGGAGGCGGTGACGGCGATGAAGCGTGGCGCGATCGACTTTCTGATCAAGCCGTTCCAGCTTCAGCAGTTGTCCCGGGTGCTACAGGCCTCGATCGACCAGCTGCGCCTCAAGGAGGAGAACGCCGAGCTCCGCGCCCAGCTGCGCGACCGCTTCCGCTTCGACAACATCATCGGCCGCGACAGCACGATGCAGCAGCTCTTCTCCACGCTCGAGCTGATCGCGCCCATGAACAGCACCGTGCTGATTCACGGCGAAACCGGCACCGGTAAAGAGCTGATTGCCCGGACGATCCACCACCACTCGCCGCGCGCCGATCAGAAGTTCGTGGCCTTCAACTCGGCCGCCATTCCCGAAGGGCTCGCCGAAGCCGAACTGTTCGGCCACGTCAAGGGCGCGTTCACCGGCGCCATCAGCGCCCGCGTCGGCCGTTTCGAGCTGGCCCATCGCGGCACGCTCTTCATCGACGAAGTCGCGTCCATGTCGCTGCCGCTCCAGGCCAAGCTGCTCCGCGCCTTGCAGGAGCGCGAGGTCGAGCGCGTCGGTGATTCCAAGCCGATGAAGCTCGACATCCGCATCGTGGCCGCAACCAACACGGACCTGCGGCAGATGGTCAAGGAAGGATCGTTCCGCGAGGACCTGTTCTATCGCTTGAACGTGATCCCGGTGCGCCTGCCACCGCTGCGCGCCCGCCGCGAGGACGTCCCGCTGCTCGCGCAGCATTTCATCAAGAAGTCCTGCCAGGACAACGCCGTCGCCGTGAAGCCGATCACGCAGGAAGCCCTGCGGGTGCTGATGGCCTACGAATGGCCCGGCAATATCCGCCAGTTCGAGAACGCCATGGAGCACGCCGTCGCGATGAGCCTGACGGCCAGTGAAATCGGACCAGATGCGCTGCCCGAGGAAGTCCGGACGCGCTCGGGCCCGGCGGTCGTGCCGACGGTTTCGATCCCCGACGAGGGCATCAACTTCACGTCGGTCGTATCGCAGCTCGAGCGGGAGCTGATCTTGCGCTGCCTCGAAAAGACCGGCGGCAACAAGCGCCAGGCCGCGCGGCTGCTGAACCTGAGCCGGACGACCTTCATCGACAAGCTTCAGCGCCTGAACGTCGAGGAAGTGGCTT
>DATDHP010000386.1:0-4362 GCA_036521515.1 Vicinamibacterales bacterium | reverse complement strand
CCACGATCTTGAGCAGCAGATCCTGCGCACGCTCGAACGACGGCGCGATCTCCAGGGCGGCGAGCACCTGGCGCTTCGCCTCGTCCACCTGGCCGCCCGTGGAGCTCGCCTCGGCAAGGTCGATGTGCGCGCCGGCGCGGTCCGCGGGGTTGGAGGCGAGCGCCGCGCGGAAGGCCCGGATCGCCCGGTCGGCGTTCCCGTTCTTGAGCGCGAAGCGGCCCACGTGGCCCTGCGCCTGGGCATCGAAGGGATCGAGCTCCGCCACCACCTCGTACGCGGCGGCGGTCCGCGCCGCATCGCCCTGTTTCTCGAGCAGCGCTGCCAGCCTGCGGGCCGACTCCACGTCGGTGTGATCGACCTTGACGAGCGCCTCGAGCGCCTGGATGGCACGCGCGGTGTCGCCGCGCTCCGCCGCGATGCGCGCGATGAGCGCGTTCGGATTGGCCTCGCCGCCGGCCTCCGGCATGAGCTTCGATGCACGCTCGAGCGTCTCGATTGCCGCCGCGGTGTCGCCCGCCTCGTGCAGCGCCTGCGCCAGCTGCATCTGCACGCGGAAACTTCCCGGGTTCGCCGCGGCCAGCGACTTCAGCTGATCGAGCGTCGGCATCGCCGGTATCTCAGGAGCCTTCAGCGCCGCGCGGATGCCCGCGAAGTCCTTTTCGATCTTTGCGTCAAAGGACGTCTGCAATTGATCGATGCTCACTCCGAATGCGGCCTTGATCGCCTCCTCGTTCTCGAGCCCGCGGCCGAACGACCGGACGAATTCGTGGAACTTCGGCTCGCCGTAGGTCGCAATCATGTGCTCGACGAGGAGCGACGACTGGTAGTAGGTCAGCGAGATGAGGCGCGGATCGGTGAATCCGTCGTTGAGGTCGGCGAGCTTCAGCGTCTTGCCTTCTGCGAGCGCCTGCGCAAACGAGAGGCGGACCTCCCGCCCCCAATTTGCGCGCGCGCGCCGCTCCTCGTACACGGAGGTGCCCTCGCTCAGCCACCGCGGCAGGCGGTTCTGCGACATCTGCAGCGTGATGACGTGCGCCATCTCGTGCCACAACGTCTCGGCCCACGAGAACTGGCCTGGTGGCCGCGCCTTGGGTGAATCGAGCGTGACGACGCGGCCGAAGCAGGCGCCCAAGGCGCCGATCATCCCGGGAAGACCCAGCGTGCGCACGGCAAAGTCGTCGTGCTTCTGGAACATCTCGATGAGGATCGGGCCTCTCGGCTTGAATTGATACAACTTGGCCAACGTGGCCAGCGCCTGCTGCGCCAGCGGCATGGCGAACTCGCGCATCACGGCGGCCTCGTCAGGATGCAGCCGCATGATGATGTCGCCCTCCGTGAGGGTCACGAACTTGTCGAGCGTGTCCATCATCTGCAGGAGGTTGTAGGTAACAACGTCGTAGGGGTCCGCCTTGAACGCCGTCTCGAGCGACCTGCGCGCGCCCGGCTCGTCGCCGGTGCGCAGCAGGTGCAGGCCGAGGTCGGCGTGGGACCGCGTGCTGTCGCGGTCGATCGCGAGGGCGCGGCGCGTCAGTTCCGCCGCCTCGTCGAAGCGGTAGTTGCGGCCGGCGTGCTCGCCAGCGACACGGTAGGCGTCCGCGTAAACCGGGTTGATCTTGAGAATGCTCGCGGTCCGCGCTTCAAAGTCGGCGGTGCGCCCTTCGAGAAACGCGATGGCGGCATCGAGCGCCAGCGCCTCGAGGCTGTTCGGATTGACGGCCAGCGCTTTGGCGATCGACTCACGCGCCTCGGACCGCCGGCGGTCGTCGAGGGCGAGCTCGGCGACGAACACGTGCGCGGGGACGTAGTTCGGGTTCGTCTGCAGCGCGCGCTCGACCGCCTGGCCCGCGGCCGGCGGGTTTTCCTCGAGCGTCGCGCGCGCGAGCCCCACGCGCGCCGGCACGTTGTCCTGGTCGACGCGCAGCGCCGCCTGGAAGGACTTGGTCGCTTCGGCGCGATCGTATTTCTCGAGGAACAGCTCACCCCACGCGGTGTTCACCACCGGGTCGTCAGGGGCCTGGGCGCTGGCCTCGCGGAAGAAGCCGTTCGCTTCCTTGAAACGGCCCAGCGCGCGCGCGGCCAGACCGAGCCGCGTCAGATCCTGCGGCGTGTTCTGGGGGCTGCGCGTCAAGACGCCTTGCAGCGTCCGCGTCGCGTCCGTGCGCCGCCCGAGGCGTATCTGCAGCAATCCCAGCTCGAGCGCGGCATCGCTGCCGGGCGCTGACGCGGCGGCGCCCGCCAGCAGTTTCTCGGCGTCGGCGTGCCGCCCGCGGGCGATCTCGGCCCGTGCACGGAGCGCGATCGCCCGCGGATCGGTCGAGTCGCGCAGGAGCGTGGCCACCTCGTCGAACTGGCCGCGATTGAGCGCGCGCGCGGCTCCTTCAAACGGCGAGGCCGCAGTATTTTGCGGAGACTGGGCCGACGAGGGGGCGGTGAGGCAGAGCGTGAGGATGGCGCAAACCGCGGGAAGCCGTCGCAACGTCAACAGCATGGCCGTTGGACGGTCGCCCTGCCCGCTCGGAGCCATTGGAGTGGCGTAAGTATAGTCCACGATGCTCAGCCCTCATCCGCAGACGGTGACTGTTCAGCTGCAAGGCGGGTGCCGGAGTGCGGTCTCCTCCACCCTTATTCGGTGCCGTATCAGCGCGCCGAAGAGCAGCATGACGGCGGGCCCTGACACGCGCGCCCCAACGAGGAGCGCCATGCTCGCCAGCTCGCCCATGACGGCCACATAATTCGGGTGCCGCAGGTACGCATAGGGCCCACTGCTGACCAGGGGTGCGCCAGGTGGAACCAGGACCCGGAAGGTCCAGCGCGTCCCCAGCGAGGCAATTGCCCAGAACTTCAAGGCCTTCGACACACCCAGCAGGGTGGCGCCCGCAAACGTGGTCACCCCGGCGGGCGGCCCGAAGAACGCCCCTTCAAGCGCCATCACGACGAACGAGCCCGGGTACACCCACGCCATCGTCCGATACACGTCGTCTGGCGGCTCGACGGCTCCCCGGGCACGCAACACACGTTCGTTATAGCGCGAGAGCTGCATTTCCGCGAGCATCATCAGCAGCACCGCCCCGACGGATACGGCCGAAATGGCGAGCTGCGGGGACATTTGTGCTTATGCCGCTCCTTTCTGCGAGAATGCGAGTGCACGATCGTGCATCGCCAGCGGGACGTCGCCCGCCAGCCCGATGAGCAGGCGGATGGGTGCCGTCCAGCGTGGCCCAATGACGGCTCCCAGCGCCACCGCCGTCGGTAATCCGACCATCAGGCGAAGCGCCCGGTTGAGCCGCCACTTTCTGGAGAACTCGTTCGACCGCGCCGCGGCGAGCCCGTGGCAGGCCGGCAGCCCCGATTGGAGCTCGCACAGCGCCGCGTCCGCCGCCAGTTCGCCGCCCCGCAGCGCGAAGCGGAGGCCATCGCCAGTCATGGGATCGATGAAGCCTGCGGCGTCGCCCGCCAGCAGCAGGCCCGGAACACCGGCAGCGCTCGACTCGATCCCGAGCGGGCCCAGGGCTGTTGACGGCGACACCTGCCGCGCGGCGGCGAACCGCGCCCGCAGCATCGGATCGGCCGCGATCGCACCGGCGATGACGGCGTCGGCAGTCGCGGGGGCTGAAGCCCCCGCGCTACGACGTCCAGTCATCGGTACGTAGGGCGGGGGCTTCAGCCCCCGCCGTGTATCTCCCAGCTCCCGCACGACGCACACGTTCGCGAGTCCGCCGGGGAGCGGCGCCACACCGATGTAGCCGTCAGGGCGTATATGCATCTCCCCCCGTTCGCCAAGTCCTTCGACGCCCGTGAAGTACGCTCCGAAGGCCCAGCGTTTCGGCGACACAACGAAGCGCGAGAGTCCGAGTGCGAATGCGAGGCGCGCATGCCGCCCCTCAGCTCCTATAACGACGCGAGCGGGAAGAATGAACGATCGCCCGCGACGCGAGACGTGCACGCCGGTCACGGCGCCATCAGCGATGACGGGGCCGCGCGCCGCGACGCCGGGCTCGAACTCCGCCCCCGCGGCGATGGCGGCTTCCAGCAGGAGCTGGTCGAGGTCGCGCCGCGCGATCGCCGCGCCGCGCAGACCATGCGGATAGTCCGCGCTCACCTGCGCACCACCCGGTCCGGTGACGGTCATCCCGGCAATCGTCAGCGCCCGCTGTTCAATCAGCTTTCGTGATTGCCCGTCCAGTCTGTCCAGGATCGACAACGCTCCAGGATTGAGCGTGTCGCCGCACAGCTTGTCGCGCGGGAACTCCGCGCGATCGATGAGACGCACGCGAATGCCGGCCCGCGTGAGCACCAGCGCGGCAATGCTCCCAGCAGGTCCGGCACCAACGACGATGACGTCCATGGGACTCGTTACGTTCT
>DATDHP010000385.1:0-25426 GCA_036521515.1 Vicinamibacterales bacterium | reverse complement strand
TGTTGAACCGCATGCCGGGCGTGACGATGTACTCGAAGCCCTTGTCCTGGTCGAAGCCGCGGGTCAGGTTGCGGATGACCGATCCGTCCTTCGACGACACGAGCACGATGTCCATCTCGCGGTCGCGCCGGTTGCCGGTCGCAATGGCGAAGATGTCTCCCGAGGGCGCCGGCTCGACCGAGTAGGCGCTGATGAACCGTGTCTCCCGCGGATCGGGCGCGAGGTTGCGCCCGTAGTCCGCCGGCCGCTCCTTGTCGCGGAATGGCTTGAAGCGATCCTTCAAGTACTTGTCGAACTGCTGGTCGAATTCCTCGGCCGTGATGCGGAACGCCTCCACGTAGGCGTCCTCGCCGCCGCCGATCACCGCCTTGCGCAGCGAGAACAGGTACTGCCGCAGCCCTTCCTTGCCCCACCGCGCCTCGATGAACTCGAAGACGGCGTGCCCGAGGTTGTAGATCATCCGGACGCTGCCGACGTCGGTGTAGCCCTCGAGCTCGGTCATCTTGGGGATGATGTCGGCGACCGCCGCGTCGCGCACCGTCATCAGGTCGATCGGACGCCAGATGCCGGTCATGTAGTCCGACAGTCCCTCGTTGACCCACAGCGGAACGCTGCGGCGGATCAACGAGGTCGGGATGATGTCGAACTCGAAGACGTGCGTGAGCTCGTGGACGATCAGCCGGTAGAGGAGGTCGGGCGGCTCGTCCATCGGCATCACGATGCGATCGCGCGACGGCTCGGCGAACGCGCCGACGCCTTCCTGCGCCGCGCCGGGAATGACGTTCTGCTGCTGGAACTCGCTGCTCGTCTTGAACAGGATCAGCGGCACCTTGAAGGCGAGATCGTGCTTCAGCTCGGAGCTGACATGCTGATACGCGCTCTCCGCATAGCCGGCCACGCGCTCGAGGTGCTGCTCGATCTCGGGATAGTAATAGAGCTCAAAATGATCCGTGGTGTAGATGCTCCACCGGAAGTTGTCGTAGCGAATCTGGTTCTTGCCGAAGTACGGGATGTAGGGCGTCTGCGCCGACGCGAGGGTGGGCGCGCAGAGGCAAGCCACCACAAGCGCGGTAGCCACCGGGAGCCCGCACGATGTGCGGTTGCTCATGTGAGTTCTCCTCGCAGGGTCGGCGTATCGGACGCCCTGCTTTGCCGTGACGTGCACCGCACCGCGCAGACCCGCGTGGAGGCGTGCGCGGTGGCGCCCCGCGCCCGACGGATCGGCGGGCACGAGCGTAATCTTACTGTGACACTTTGACGCTCGCAAACGGCGATTGGTGGCGCACCGGAGCAAAGGGTGTACCTCAAGAGGCGCCGCGGAATGGCCGGAAAAACGACGCTGCGCCCGTCCATGTCCTCCCCCGTATACTGGCCGGAGGTGAAAGTTCGCCGTGACGCCGTCCTCGGGACGCCACACGACGGTATCCACCGCCCGAATGGGTGACAATTAGCACAGGATCCGTGGAATAAAGCGGCCCTCGCGCGGGTTACGCCTAGGGGCCTGGGTGTTGAATGTTCCGCCGCCGGTCTCCAAGAAATCCAGCGGGATCACCAGGCCCGCCTGGCACGGACGCCTTTTCCAACGAGGTGCTGGCCTTCCTGGAGCCTTTGTACGCCACGGCGCTGCGATTGACCCGCAACCGTGCGGAGGCGGAGGACCTCGTTCAGGATACGTTCGTGAAGGCGTTCCGGTTTTCGGACCGCTATCGGCGCGGGACCAACCTCAAGGCCTGGCTTTACACGATCCTCCATAACACATGGAGGAACCGTCTGCGGGACGCCGCGCGCGATACCGTCGACGTGGACAGCGAACGGGTCGAGGAAGCAGCCTCGCTGCCCGGAGGACCGATGGCCCTCGAAACGCCGGAGCGCATCCTGCTGCGCGATTCGCTCGACGCGGAGCTGCAGGCGGCGCTCGACGGCCTTCCCGCATCCTTCCGCGAGGCGGTGTGGCTGCGCGACGTTGAAGAGTTCTCGTATGCCGAGATCGCCGAGATGGTTGGCGTCCCGATCGGTACGGTGATGTCCCGGATATCACGTGGGCGGCGGCTGCTGTTCGAACGGCTCAGCCGGGCGCCCGCGAACATGGAAGTTGCCGCGCGGCAGTGATCCGGGCGGCAGTACACACAGTCTAACGACGTATGAGCGGATCCGATGAGTGACTGTCGCCGAACAGCCGATCGCCTGACCCCCTACGTGGACGAGGCGCTGCCTCCCGCAGAGCGGGCCGATGTGGAGCATCATCTCACCGCGTGTCCGCCGTGTCGTGTTTCGGCAGAGCAGGAGCAAGGGGGCCGCACCGTTTTGCGCGAACGGGCGGAACAGCTCCGCCATGAATCGCTCCCGCCGGGCCTGCGAACGCGCTGTGCGGCGATCGCGCGCCAGCACACACGCGGCGCATCCGCTGCCGTGTGGCGGACGCGACTCCTTCCTGCCAGCCTGGCGGTCGCCCTCGTCCTCTTCACGGCGTTCACGGTCGTCATGCTCGCCACGCAGCGGTCGAACACGCTCCTCGCCGCTCAGCTGACGGCCGATCACGCGAAGTGCTTCCGCGTGTTTCCACCGCCGGACCGCGACCTCGATGCGCGCGTGGCGGAGGAGCGGCTGTCGTCGCAATATGGATGGGATATCCACGTGCCGCCGTCCTCGGCGCGGGACGGTGTCCGACTGGTGAGTGCGCGCCGGTGCCTCTATGGTGACGGCCGCGTGCCGCACCTGCTCTACGACGCCGACGGACATCCGCTCTCGCTCTTCGTGATCGAGGGCGTGGCGCGGCCGGACGCGGACGTGACGACGTTTGGACACCGGTCCCGCATCTGGTCGCGCGGGCCGACCACGTTCGTGCTCGTTTCGCCCGCGTCGGCCGGGGATCTCACACGGGCGGTTTCTTACGTTCGCCAGGCAGCGCAGTAGTCATAGAATGAGGAACACATGCAGAACGAACCGCCTGAGCTCCAGCCTGACCCGCAGACGCCCGACGCCGGTCGCGAGCCGGCGCGTCCCAGTCGCAAGACAGCTTGGCTGGGGATGGGGGCCGTGCTGGCCGCGCTGCTCCTGCTGATGCTGATTCCGGAGTCGACCCCCGTCGACCCCAACGCGCCGCCGCCCAGCGCTGACGACGAAACCGGCGATGGCGTGCTGGTGGGAAAGGCCGCGCCGCTTCATTTCACGCTGAAGGACATGGACGGCGCCGACATCCAGCTCGCGTCCTTCAAGGGCAAGGTCATCGTCTTGAACTTCTGGGCCACGTGGTGCGGGCCGTGCAAGGCGGAAATCCCGTCGCTCGTGGAGCTGCAGACGCAATACCGCGACGATCTCGTGGTGCTCGGGTTCTCGGTGGACGACACGCCCGACAAGATGAAGCCGTACGCCGCCCAGTACAAAATCAACTATCCGTTGCTCGTCGGCAACGGCCGCGAGGACGTGCAGGACGCGTACGGGCCGCTCTGGGGCATTCCCGTCTCGGTGATCATCGACCGCGAGGGGAAGATTGCGAAGAAACACTCCGGAATTGCATCGAAGGATCAGTTCGAGCGGGAGATCAAGCGGCTGCTGTAGTATGATCGCGTCATGCTGAAAGGGTTCACGCACGCCCGTCTCTCTTGCGGATGCCGGCTGGTATTCCGCGAGGGGGTTGAGGGGAGTCCGGTGACCGTTGTGGTCGACGAGAAAGGCGCCGGTTGCGTGATCTCGCTCCACGTTCGCGATCTCCCGCTGTACGACTACCGGGAGGCGCTCCGCCCGCCCACGCGCTTCGTTCCGCTCGAGGAAGAGGAGTACGAGGAAGAAGGGTAGTCGTTCCCGCTTCTCGGTTCTCACTTCCCAGTTCGTGTTCCTAGTGCGACGTCCGGTTCCCGGTTCGGTGTTCTCGGTTCCCGAACCGCGAACCATGAACTACGAACCGCGAACCGCGAACCGCGAACTGAACGCAGGAACGGAGAACCGTGAACTGAACCCCGAACGTTGAACACGAACCGAGAACCGAGAACGCAGAAGCGAGAAACGACAGGGGTTTCGCTCCCTACGAGAACCCCACCTTCAGCTCCGCAACCAGCGGCAGGTGATCTGACGCCATCAGCGACAGCCGCGTGCGCGGCAGCTCCAGCTTCAGCACCTCAACCTGCCCGTCGTAGTAGATGTGATCCAGGTGCAGCACCGGGAACACGCCGGGATACGTCCGCCGCCGCCGGAGGTGCTGGCGCAGGTCGATGCTCTGGAGCCGCTCGCTCAGCATCTGCGTGGCAAGCCCCTTCATCCATTCGTTGAAATCCCCGAGCACGATCTTCGGCTGCGGCACGCGGCGGTCGTGGACAATGGCGCCGAGGCGATTGGCCTGGTGCCGGCGCTCGAGGAAGGCGGTCCCCAGATGCACGTTGTACAGATGCAGCGTGTCGGTGTCGATGGCGATGTCCACGCGCTGGCAACACCGCGGCTCGCAGGTTTTCCAGGACAGGTCATACTGGGCGTGATGCAGGATGGGGAAGCGGCTGAGGACGACGTTGCCGAAGAGGCATCCGCGCAGTTGGCGCGCGGGAGCCATGACCCAGCCCATGCCGAGGAGCGCTCCGAGCTGCTCGGCATGTCCGATGGAGCTTGGGCCCGCGCCGATGACTTCCTGCATCGCGACGACGTCGGGCTCGATGCTCCGGATGACGCCGGCGATGCGTTCGGGACTGGTGCGGCCGTCGAGGCCACGGCTGCGATGGATGTTATAGGTGGCGACCCGAAGGGTTCGCCAGTGCGCGTCGCTCATCCAGACACTAGAATAGTCGCATGGCCAAGCTGAAGAGCGAGCTGGAGGTGACGTGCCCGTGCTGTGGCGCCGCCCTGGTCGTGGACGTCAATCTCGGCCGCGTCATCTCGCACAGGGAGCCGGAGCGAGGCGACAAGCCGGAGCTGAACGAGGCGCAGCGGATCCTCGCGGTCGAAGCGGCGCGCCGCGAGGCGCTGTTCGAGCAGTCGGTGCAGGCGGAGAAAACGCGCGGCGACGCGCTCTCGCGCCGTTTCGAGGAAGCGCTGAAACAGGCGAGCGAGGAACCGATCACCAGACCGACGAGAGACTTCGATCTCGATTGACCACCCTTCACAGCGACGGGCCATGGAGGCACGGAGCCACGGAGTTCGGTCATCTTCGGATCTGAGGATTTTCAATCTGAAGGTCGAAGGATGCCTGAGATCCCTGGATCGCCAACCTCCGTGTCTCCGTGGTACGTGGGTGTGGAGAACGTTCGCCCTTATCCTCGGTCGCGAAATTCCGGCGGCAATGCCGTCCATCTATCGCGCCCGCTGTAGTACTTCCACGGCTTGTAGCCGTGCGCGTCGCGGAAGGCACGATACGTCCGGCGCATTCGTTCGGCGCGCGCGTCGGACGAGGCGATCGCGCGATGCGGCCAGTCGATCAGGAACCGCTCGACCTTCCAGACATTCCTCCTCGACAACCGCCAGTCGTACGGGTCGAGCGCGCGGAGGTCTGCCACGCCGTACGCCTTGATGCGCCCCGTGAAGTCGATGTATCCCTCGAAATAGCTCAACGCGAGCGCGCGCGGCGTGGCAAACACCGGCTTGCGCCCGTGCAGGCCCGGGTCGCGCGAGCGCGCCACCGATCCCCAGCCGCCGGGCCCCCGATAGACGAAGACGACGTGATCGAGGAGATCGATCGACTCGAAGCTCAACACGATCGGTGGGTACTGGTGCTGCTCGAGGATGACCGCGGCCGAGAGCGCCGCCTCCAGGCAGTGCGCGGTGCCGTGCTCGATCACGCCACGAAAGCTGCGCAGCGTCTCGCCGCCTCTTTCGACGTTATAGGGAAGATCGTTCAGCCAGTGCTGCACGGACAACGGCGTGCGAAGCCGGGCAATGACCCGGCGCTCCGCCGCGGTGAAGCGCAGGGCCGGCGGTTGCGCCGGGTCAGTTGCGGGGAGCGGGCGCCGCTTCGAGATCGGCAACGAGTTGCGCCGGCGTCCAGTCGGTGCCGGAGTGGACCTTGACGACGCGGCCGTCGGGATCGATGACGGCGGTCCGCAGGTTGTGAGTGATGTCGATGGTCTTCTCCCCGTCCCGTTCGACGTGCACGCCAAAGCGCCTGGTGAGCGTGGCGATTTCGGCAGGGGTGGCGGTCACGAACTTCCAGACCGCGGGGTCCGCGCCGAGCGCCTGCGCATGCGCCTTGAGCGTGGGCGGCGTATCGAACTCGGGGTCGAAGCTCACGGACACGAGCCGCACATCGGCGAGCGCCGGCGTGCTCTTGATCGTCTTCTGCAGCGCAGCGAAGTTCCGATCCATCAGCGGACAGAAGTCCGGCAGCGGGCAGCGAACGTACATGAACGTCAGCGCCACGCGGTGGCCGCGCAGCGACGAGAACGGCGTCGGCGTGCCGTCCTGATCGACCAGCAGTTGATCGGGGACGAGATCGCCCGGCATCAGGATGGCGCCGTCGCTCGCGGTGACGGCAATCGGCGCGTCGAGCGGCGCGCTTCCCGTCCTGGTCAGGGACGACAGGTAGGCATCGACTTCTTCGACGACGAGCGTCGCCGTGACGAGGTCGCCCGGCTGCTTGCCCGCGAGCAGCGCCTCGTCGTTCACCTTGAACGGCATCGTCATGCCCGGCATGAAGCCCTTGATGTCCTGGTGCCGGATCGTGACCTCGCGCGCCGCGGGCCGCAGCGCGACGATCTGCCCGTTCAGCTCGTACTGCCGGGGCGCGGGAGCGCGGCTGCAGCCGACGAGCATCGCGACGAGCGCGACGGCAAGGCCTGACTTCAGAGACATCCTCCTTAATCTAGCAACTTTCACCCCCCCGAACCACAGAGACACAGAGGCACAGAGAATCCTGTTAACCTCTGTGTCTCTGTGTCTCTGTGGTTCGTTGGAGCGGAAGAAATGGCGATCTGGGTAGGAACCTCCGGCTACAACTATCCCGAGTGGAAGGGCAGCTTCTATCCGGACGCGCTCCCTGGCGCGAAGATGCTGCCGTATTACGCCGAGCGGTTCCCGACGGTCGAGATCAACTACACGTTTTATCGCGCGCCGAACGAGAAGATCCTCGACGGCTGGAGCCGGGCAACGCCCGAGCAGTTCAAGCTCACGTTGAAGGCGCCACGGCGGATCACGCATGACGCGCGACTCCGCGACTGCGCGGATCGCGTGCGGCAGTTCATGGAGACGGCGGCGACGCTCGGTCCGAAGCTCGGGGCGCTCCTGTTTCAGTTACCGCCGAACCTGAAGAAGGATCTCGGCCTGTTCGACGCATTCCTCGACACGTTCCCGCCACGCGTCTGCGCCGCGTTCGAGTTTCGTCACGCCTCGTGGCTCGACGACGCCGTGTACGAGCGCCTGCGCGCGCGCGACCTGGCGCTCTGCGTGGCCGATAGCGAGAAGCTGTCCACCCCCGTGGAGATCACGGCGACCTACGCGTACTTCCGGCTCCGCGACGAAGGGTACACTCCGGAGGACATCGCCCGGTGGGCGGACGTCATCGGGGAGCGGACGTCGGCCTGCGACGATGTGTTCGTCTACTTCAAGCACGAGGAAGCAGGGAAGGGTCCGGTGTTCGGGCGGATGTTGATGGAACGCCTCGGTACGCCTCTACGAACCTGACAATCTCGCGCTCGGCCCAATAACCGTCATGGTCCGCGCGCGCATCCTCGACGTAGGCGCAGTGCCCGCCGTGCCTGGTGACCACGACGGTGATGTGGCGGTTGGCGGTCACCGCAGGATCCCTGAACGACTCGGTCGGCACGAACGGGTCGTCTTCCGCCGTGATGACGAGTGCCGGCACCGAGATCCGATCGATGACCCGCATCGCGCTCGCCTTGTCGTAATAGTCCGCCGCGTCGCGGAACCGGTGATGTGGGGCGGTGTAGGCCTCGTCGAAGCCGCGCACCGTCCAGACGCGCCGCAGTGCGTCGAGGGAATAGTCTCCCGGGAACGCCGCCGCCTTGCGCCGCATGCGCGCCTTGAGGTTGCGCACGAAGTTCCACTGGTAGGCGAAGTTCGATCGCCGTTCCAGCGCGACCACGCAGCGCCCGAGATCCATGGTCGGCGATACGGCGCACACGGCCTTCAACTCCGGCGGCGCCGCGTCACCGAGCTCACCGGCAAGCTTGAGCGTGAGGTTCCCGCCGAGCGAGTAGCCGGCGACTGCCAGTGCGCGGATGCCGTCTGTCGCGATCAGCTCGCGCACGACGAACAGCGGGTCGTGCGTGAGGCCGGAGTGATACAGCCCGCGCGACAGGTGCTCGGTGCCGCCGCAGTTGCGCTGATTGAGACGCACGACGTTCCACCCGGCCGCCCAAGCCTTGTCCGAGACCCCGCGCATGTAATGCGCGTGGCTCGACCCTTCGAGGCCATGCAGCAGCAGCAGCGTCGGATGCTCCCTGCGGTGCGGATGCCAGTGGCAATGCGCCAGCACGCGCGCATCGTCGGCGACATCGAAGTAGCGGACGTCGGGGTCGGGCAGGCGCGGAAACGCGCGGCGGCGGGCCCACGCGTACAAAGTCAGCACGTGGCCGCCCGTGAAGCGCGGACGGTACTCGGAAGGCTGGAAGGCCATGCGGTCATTTCAGAATATCCAATGAGTAATGCAAAATGCCAAATGCTCAATGCTCAAATCCAAAGCGCCTTGCGTATTGGGCATTGGGCATTGGGCATTGGGCATTATTGACTATCATCCACACAATGGACCGGACCCTCGAGTCGACCCTGCTGCACATCCTGAAAATCCGTCTGGTGCAGGACTTTCCCGGGCAGATCAACGCCTGCCTCGACGTGCTGACAGAGCAGGACCTGTGGTGGCGGCCGAACGAGCAGTCGAACTCGCCGGCGAACCTGGTGCTCCACCTGGCCGCCTCCAATCGGTACTACGTCGAAGAGATCATTGGCGGCCGGACGGTCGGCCGCGATCGTCAGGCCGAGTTCGCGGCGCGCTCGGGACACTCGAAGGCGCAGATTCGCGGCACCTGGGACGAATCGGTGCGTGTGGTTGGCGAGGTCTTGAACGGGCTCGAGCCCTCGCAGATGATGCAGACGACGGACCGGACAGGGAAGACGACGACGTTCGCCCAGGTGCTGCTGCACGTGTCGCACCATAATGCAGCGCACATGGGCCAGATTCTCTGGGCCACCAAGGAGCTCCATCCCGGATCACTCGACGACATCGGTCGAAAAACGAGGAAACAATGAAACCTGCACTGCTACTCGCGGTGGCGCTGCTGACCGCCGCTTCCGCCGC
The DNA here is from genome assembly GCA_036521515.1 of Vicinamibacterales bacterium. Classification (GTDB taxonomy): domain Bacteria; phylum Acidobacteriota; class Vicinamibacteria; order Vicinamibacterales; family UBA2999; genus Gp6-AA40. Next base: position 16,197 of record DATDHP010000385.1, on the reverse strand, counting down.
CGCCCAGTCAAAGACCGACGCGTACAAGAAAGAGGTCATCGTCACCGTCGACGAGATGGCCAAGATGGCACAGGAGATGGTCGACTCGGTCTTCAGCTTCGGCGAGCTTGGGCACCAGGAGGTCGAAACGTCGCGCTACCTGACGACGACGCTCGAGCAGTACGGCTTCACGATCAGGCGCGGCATCTCGGGTATGCCGACGGCATGGGTCGCCACCTGGGGCTCGGGCAAGCCGGTCATCGCGCTCGGCTCCGACATCGACGGCATTCCCCAGGCGTCACAGAAGCCGGGCGTTGCGTACCGGGCGCCGATGATCGATGGCGCGCCAGGCCACGGCGAAGGACACAACAGCGGCCAGCCGCTCAATGTCATCGCGGCGATCGCCGTGAAACGCATCATGGAGCGCGACAAGCTCCCGGGGACGCTCATGCTCTGGCCCGGCGTCGCCGAGGAGCTGCTCGCGTCGAAGGCCTGGTTCGTCCGCGATGGCCTGTTCAAGGATGTCGACATCTGCCTGTTCGCGCACGTGAGCAGCAATTTCACGACGGGCTGGGGATCCGGCGGCGGGAACGGCCTCGTCTCGGTCGAATACACGTTCCGCGGGGAAAGTGCGCACAGCGCAAGCGCGCCGTGGCGCGGCCGCAGCGCGCTCGACGCCGTCGAGCTGATGAACATCGGCTGGAACTATCGCCGGGAACACCTCCGCATCCAGCAACGCTCGCACTACGTCGTCACCAACGGCGGCGACCAGCCGAACGTCGTGCCGTCGAACGCCACGGTCTGGTACTACTTCCGCGAGACGGAATACCCGCGCATCAAGGAGATGTGGGACTTCGGCAACAAGATGGCCGAAGGCGCGGCACTCATGACCTCGACGACGTTCACATCCCGCATCCTCGGCACCGCATGGCCGCAGCATTTCAACAAGCCGGTGGCCGAGGTGATGGATGCCAACATCAAGCGTGTCGGCTTGCCGACCTGGAGCGAGCAGGATCAGATGCTGGCGCGCGCGCTTCAGAAGGAGATCGGTGCGCCGTCGCAGAAGGGGCTCGACACCGAGCTCGCCAAGATGGACGAGCCGGTCAGCGACGAGGACAAGCGGGGCGGCGGGTCGGACGATATCGGCGACGTGTCATGGAACGTGCCGACGATCTCTCTCCGCTTCCCGTCCAATATTCCCGGCCTGCCGGGCCACAACTGGGCCAACGCGATCGCCATGGCGACCCCGATCGCGCACAAAGGCGTGGTCGCTGGCGCCAAGGCGCAGGCGATGACCATCGTGGACCTGCTGACCAGGCCCGAGCTCGTGCAGCAGGCGTGGGAGTACTTCAACACCGTGCAGACGAAGGACGTGAAGTACATGCCCTTCCTCGAAGGTGACACGGCGCCGCCGACATGGCTCAATGCCGACACGCTCGAGCGCTATCGGCCGGAGATGAAGAAGTACTACTACGATCCGTCGCGCTACGCGACGTACCTCGAGCAGCTCGGGATTACGTATCCGACCGTTCGTTGATCGCGTCCTGAAACACAGGGAGCTCGCCGCTGAACATGCGATAGGTGTGCGCGTCGCCGGGGAACGTCGCCGCGCGCACGTCGGCGACATAGGCTTCAATGGCGGCCACGATCTGATCGCCGAGCTGGGCGTACTGCTTGACGAAGCGCGGCAGGTGGCCGGCGGTCAGGCCAAGGAGATCGTGCCACACGAGGACCTGTCCGTCGCAGTGGGCGCCGGAGCCGATCCCGATCGTCGGAATGCGCAGCGCGTCGGTGACGCGCGCCGCAACTTCGGCGGGCACCGCCTCGAGGACGACGGCAAGACATCCCGCGGTCTCGAGCGTGCGCGCGTCCTCCAGCAGGCGCGTGGCGCTGGTGGCGGTGCGGCCCTGCGGATGGTACCCGCCAAGCATCGTCGCGGTCTGCGGCGTGAGCCCGAGGTGTCCCATCACGGGCACGCCCGCGGCGACGATGGCGGCGGCACGCCGGATGGTGGTGCCTGCGCCCTCCACCTTGATGGCATCGGCGCCGGCGTCGCGCACGAACCGGATGGCATTCTTCACCGCGTCGCGGTTCGAGACCTGGTAGGCGCCGAACGGCAGATCGGCCACGAGCAGCGGACGGCGCGCCCCGCGCGACACGGCGCGGGTCAGCACGAGCATCTCGTCCATCGTGACGCCAACCGTCGAGTCGAGCCCGAGGACCGCCATGGCGGCGGAGTCGCCGACGAGAATCGCGTCCACGCCGGCGCGATCCGCCAGGCGGGCGCTCGGCGCGTCGTACGCGGTCACCATGGCAATCTTGCGGCCGCGGTCGGCGGCGTCGCGCAGCGTCCCGGGAAACACTTTCTGTGGGCTGCTCATATCTGTCTCTACGGCACTGAAGCGTCGTCCAGAGGAAGATTGTCGATGAGGCGCGTGCTGCCGACCCGGGCGGCGACAACGAGTGCGCGCAAGCCGTTCAACGTGGCCACGGCGACGTAGTCCGTGTCGAGCCCCTCGAGCTCGCGGCGCGCGGCGGCGACCGGATCGGCGCCCTGGCGGTACGCGGCCGCGCCGGCGAAGAGCGCCTGCGGAATCGCGCGCGCCAGTTGCCGTTCCCGTGCGCTGAGGCGCGCGTTGCGCGACGACAGCGCCAGGCCGTCGGCATCGCGGACGGTAGGAATGACGCGGATGTTCATGGGCAGGTCGAGGTCGCGGACGACTTGCTGGATCACCGCGACCTGCTGGGCATCCTTCTGGCCGAAGTACGCGTGCCTCGGCGCCACGATGTTGAACAGCTTGAGGCAGATGGTGGCGACTCCACGAAAGTGGCCCGGGCGGAATTCACCCTCGAGCCCCTCTGCCGCGCCGCCAACATCCACCCATGTCGCGTGCCCCGCCGGGTAGATGCCGGCAACATCGGGCGCGAACAGGTAGTCCACGCCGCGCGCGCGCGCAATCTCTGCGTCGCGATCCAGGTCGCGCGGGTAGGCCGCGAGATCCTTGGGATCACCGAACTGCGCCGGGTTGACGAACAGGCTCACCACCACCACGTCGCATTCGCGCCGGGCGGCTTCGAACAGCGCCACATGCCCATCGTGGAACGCCCCCATTGTCGGCACGAGGCCAATCGTCGCCCCACGGGCGCGATGGGCGGCCAGGTGATCACGCATGCCGGACACCGTGCGTGCGATCCGCATGGGCTGTTCTCAGCATATCGGACATTTGGGGCTTTGGAGTATCGTTCTTGTCGGTGCAAGCCTGATCCTTGTCGGTGCAAGTTTGCTTCTCGTCGGTGCGATCGTGAACCATGTCGGTGCGAGCGCGAACCTTGTCGGTGCGCCCTCGCTCCGACCCGGCGCGGCGTCATCGCACCGTCACCGCGAAGCCTGCTTGCACCGATACGGCGAAGCCTGATTGCACTGACAGAGATCAGGATTGCAGCGACACGGCACGGCGCCATGATGGTCCCGGATACCTTCAACGCGGCAAGCTACTTCGTGGACCGGCATACGGCCGAGGGGCGCGGAGGCGACGTCGCCATCGAGTGCGGGACCGAGCGTGTGACGTACGGGCAGCTCGCCGAACGGGTGAATCGCGTCGGCAATGCGCTTCGTGACCAGTTGCAGGTCCGCATCGAAGAGCGTGTCGTCATCCTTCTCTCCGACGGTCCCGAGTTCATCTATGCCTTTTTCGGCGCGTTGAAGATCGGAGCCGTGCCCATACCCGTCAATACGCTGTGGAAAGCAGCGGACTACGAGTATGTGTTGAACGACAGTCGCGCGCGCGTGCTCATTGTCGGCGAGGCGCTGCGGCCGCAGATAGACGTCATCGCCAGGGCGAGGCCGAGGTACCTCCGTCATGTCGTGGTCGTTGACAGGGATTTCGATGCCCTTGTCGCCGCGGCGTCGCCCGATCTCGAGGCCGAGCCCACCAGCAAGGACGACGCGGCGTTCTGGCTGTATTCGTCGGGCAGCACCGGTTTTCCGAAGGGGTGCGTTCACCTGCATCACGACATGGTCACCTGCGCCGAGGCGTACGCCAAGGGCGTGCTGGGGATCACCGCGAGCGACCGCTGCTTCAGCGTCGCGAAGCTGTTCTTTGCATACGGGCTCGGGAACAGCATGTACTTCCCGTTCTCCGTTGGCGGCACGACGATCCTCTGGCCGGGCCCGTCCACCGCCGGCAACGTCTACTCAATCATCGAGGCTCGCCGCCCGACGATGTTCTTCTCCGTCCCGACCAATTTCGGCATGCTGCTCGCGCACCGGCGCGAGGGCGCCGATTTCGACCTGTCCTCGCTGCGCATCGTGGTCTCAGCGGGCGAGGCGCTTCCGGCCGCACTCTTCGAGCGGTTCAAGCAGCGCTTCGGCGTGGAGATTCTCGACGGCATTGGTTCGACGGAGGTGCTGCACATTTTCATCTCCAACCGTCCGGGCGCCGTCCGGCCCGGATCGAGCGGGCGGCTCGTGCCCGGGTACGACGCACGGCTGGTCGACGAGCACAACGAGGCGGTGCCCACCGGTCAGATTGGGAACCTGTTGATTCGCGGTGATTCGACGTGCGCCGCCTACTGGAACAGGCACGAGAAGAGCAAGGACGCGATCGAGGGGCATTGGATTCGGACGGGTGACAAGTACGTCCGGGATGAGGACGGTTATTTCTGGTATGCGGGGCGCTCGGACGACATGCTCAAGGTGGGGGGCGTCTGGGTCAGTCCCGTCGAAGTGGAGAACGTGCTCGTCGAGTATCACGGCATCATGGAGTGCGGCGTGGTGGGACGGCCGGACCACGACGGCCTGATCAAGCCGGCGGCCTACGTGGTGCTCGAGCCCGACGTCGAAGGGACTCCCGAGCTCGCGTCCGCGTTGCAGGAGTGGGTCAGCACCAGACTGGCGCCGTACAAGCGTCCACGCTGGATCGAATTCGTACCCGAATTGCCGAAGACCGCGACCGGGAAGATTCAGCGATTCAAGCTGAGGGAGCGCGGAGCGGTCGTCGTCTAGACGCGCCGTTCACGGCCACGGGCGGCGGAGACGCGGAAACGCGGAGGCAATTTGGCTTTCTCCGCGTCGCCGCGCCCTCCGCGGCGACGTGGGAGGGGCGAGCGCGTGTATCAAGGGGCGAGCGCGTAGATGCGGAATTGATCGTTGCGATACGCCACGGGAAGGGCGAGGTCGGCTTCAGTGATGAGATAGTCCAAGTCGTACTGGCGGGCGAGGTCGCGGGCGCGCCCGGGTGTCAGCGCCGAGAAGTCGCCGATCGCCGCGGTTCGCTCCACCACGCGTGACGCGACGTCGCGTGAATAGATCGCGAGCGCCGAGTCCTTGACCTCCTCCAGGAACACGTCGTGCACGCCAGCCGCCCGCACGCTCGTGCCATGTTTCCACGCGTGACCGGGGTCTGCCAGGACCTGCGCGTCCGGCGGCTGCCGGATAATCCAGCGCATCGCATCCTCCCACGCCGAGTCCGGAGCATGCACGGCGAACAGCGATCGCTCTGGTCGTTCGACGAGCATGACATAGGCGCCGCGGCCCACCGCGAATGCCATCAGGACAGCAGCGACAATCCGGGAGCGATGGGTCTTCCGGCCAGGAACGGCAGCCACGGCGTGAGGCTCGGCAATCACCGCGAGTACATACACCAGGGCCACGAAGTCGACGAGCCAGAAGACGCGCGAGATCTGCAACTGGACTGGCAGTGCGGTGCCGGCTGCGACGAGCGGCAGCGTGATCAGGAAGAGGGCGACGAGCGCGGTAGCGCCCCAGACGAGCGCGCCATCTTCGGCTGTTGCCACGCCGTTGCGGACGCGGCGGTGGTGCGCCCCCCAGAGCAGTCCGAGGAACGCGAGGTTGCAGCCCCAGGCCCAGGCCGGCCACCCGGTCGGGAACAGTGAATCCTTCGTCGCCACCGCCTGTAACCAGGCGGCGTCCATCGACGCCAGCGCCGGGCCCACGCGTCCCGTGGCGAGAGCCCACAGGCCGGCAGCGACGCCCAGGATGGCAGCCGGGGCCGCCAGCGCGCGCATCCTGCGATCGAGAATGGCAAGCGCGACGCCGAGCAGGACCGCGAACCACACCGCGGTCGTGGTGTGTACGACGGCTGCGACGGCCACGAGCGCCACCGCGAGCCAGGATCGGCGACGCAGAACCGCTGCCGTCGCGAGCAGGCCGATGCCGAACGCCAGCATCCGCGGATGAAAGTACGGCTCGAAGGAGTTCGCGCTCGTCCGCGGGATGCGGTGACGCAGCGTAAACGCAGCGCCAAGCGCGGCCACCACCCACGGACTGCGGTAGATGCGGGAGCCGATGAGTGCGAGGCCGGCCCAGATCGCTGCCAGCGAGAGCAGGTAACCGGCGAAAAAGAGCACCTCGACAGAGAGGCCGCTCGTGCGGAGGAGCGCGGCGAGGATCTCGTCGAGCACCATGTGGCGCCCCTGCGCGTCCAGCAGCGCGCCGTCGTGAGGGAATGCGCCAGGCTCGGCCGCATGGAGGACGACGGGAATGTAGAAGGCCTGATCGGCGGCGCCGTAGCGGTACCCCGCGCCGTTGGCCGTGGCAACGAGCGCGAAGATGACCGCGCCCGCCAAAGCAAGCGGGAGGGGCACCACGCAGCCTCGGCGCCCCACCGCCGTGGAGTGAGCCACTTCCACGGCAGCGCCTTTCACTCTCACGAGCCACGGAGACACGGAGACACGGAGGCTGGCGATCTCGGGATCCGGGTATTTTCGATCTTCAAATCGAAAATCCGAGACCCAAAGATGACCAACTCCGTGCCTCCGTGTCTCCGTGGCCCGTCACGGTCAAAAGCCTTTCTAGAACGTGGCTTCGTCGGCGCTCGGACCGTACATCGACGGGATCGGGACGTCGTTCATCCGGAGATAGACGCTCAACTGTGCGCGGTGATGAATGAGGTGGTTCATCACGAACCCGCGCCACACCGCCGCCTTCGGCATCGTGAAGACCGTCTGGCCCTTGCTCTTGAGCGTCCACGGCGCCATGAACTCGCCGTCGGTCCGGCCGGTGAGCGCCGAGCGCGTGTCCGCGACGTTCCTGTCGAACATCTTGAGCAGGTCGGCCCGGCTGTTCGCGGCCGGCAGCGGGCCGGAGCCGCCCAGATCGATCTCCGGCTGCGTAATCGTGACGCTGCCCCACATCGGGATCGTCGCCACGTGCTGGGCGAGCTGGCCGAGCGACATCGACCTCGGATGCGGCTTCCAGTCGAACCTGTCGTCCGGCACCCGCTCGAGCAGCTTGCGGGTCGTCGTCATCTCGTGGTCGAATTCCGGCAGCAGCGCGTCAACAAGGCCCATCGTGCACTCCGATGCTAGGACTGCCGTCCGAAGTCGACCTTGGGCACGCGTTCGGCCTCCGGCGGCGCATTGAAGAGCGGGTACTCCTGGAACCCGAACAGGCTGGCGGTGATGTTCGAGGGGAATCGCCGGCGCGCCGTGTTGTACTCCTGGACGCGTTCGTTATAGCGCATCCGCTCGACGGCGATGCGGTTTTCCGTTCCGGCGAGCTCGTCCATCAGACGGTTGAACGTCTCGTTGGAGCGGAGCTGCGGATAGTTCTCCACCACCACCAGCAGGCGGGCCAGGGCAGAGCTCTGCTCGTTGGCCGCCTGGATCGTCTCCTGCGGTGTCCGGGCGCCGGCGAGCTTCGCGCGCGACTCGGCAATCTGGCCGAAGACGTCCCGCTCCTGCTGGGCCACGCCCTTGGTGGTTTCCACCAGGTTCGGAATGAGATCGTTGCGGCGCTGCAGCTGGTTTTCCACCTGCGACCACTGCGTCTTGATCGACTCTTCCTGGCCCACGAAGGTGTTGTAGGAACAGCCGGACAGGCTCATGGCCACCACCACGAGCACCGTCGCCGTGAACATCCTGCGCGCTCTCATCTCGTACTCCTTGAATCACTGACCACGAATCGCCAATCAGCGGCCACGAAATAGCAACGGCTCTACCATCCTGCACCGCCGCCGCCACCGCCGCTGCGGCCGCCGCCGAAACCCCCAAAACCGCCCCCGAATCCGCCGCCCCCGCCGAATCCGCCCCCGGATCCGCCGCCAAAGCCGCCGCCGAACGGACCTACGCCGCTGTGCCAGCCGCCCATTCCGCCCCAGCGTCGCCGCCTCATCCGGCGGCCGCCCTGGAGGCGTCCCGCGATCGCGTTGATGACGATAATCAGCACAAACAGGGCCAGGAGCAGCGTTCCGCCGGACCCGGTCTGCGGACTCCGAACCCGCGGCGACTGCGGAGCGCCCTGCAGGGTGACGTTCCGGCGTTCCGCGATGCGCGAGACGAATCGGGACACGCCCTCCAGCAGGCCCATGCCGTAGTTGCCGCGGCGGAACTCGGGGACCATGAGCTCGCGCGCCGTCCCGCCCGCGAAGCCATCGGTGATGAACTCCTCGAGGTCGTAGCCCACCTCGGCCCACACTTGACGGTCGTTGACGGCGAGCAGCACGAGCAAGCCGTTGTCCTTGCCACGCTGGCCGATGCCGCGACCCCGGTTCTCGAACATCTCCACGGCGTATTCGCGGATGTCCCCGTACGGCTTGAACGTGTCGACGGTCGCGACCACGACGACGTCGCCGGACGCTCGCTGCAGCGACCGGATCAACGAGTCCAACGCCTGCTCGGACGCCGGGTCGATGACGTTCGCGAAGTCGTTCACCGGCGCGGTGAGCTCCGGGATCTCCTGCGCGTACGCCGCGCCGGTCAGGAGCACAAAGACGGTCAAACCACGAAGGACACGAAGGACACGAAGACCGAGGCCGTCGACGGGACCGCCTCCGGCGACGGGGGCTGCCTTTGTGGACTTTGTGCCCTTTGTGGCCAATTCGTCTTCGTGCTCCTCGTGGCTCACGTGCGCCATGTGTCTATCGTCCGGGCGAGCTGCTCCACGGCACCCAGGTAGGGCGGGAACAGGCGCGCGGCGTCAGCCGTGGGCAATTTCGACGGATGTTCGAGCGCGAGCACGTCGCGAACCACGCCCTCCTGGATCCCGGCGGCGCGTGCGCCTTCGAGAGTGGACTCGGATCGCGATGTCGGGCGCGCGCCGGTGAGTTGCGCCACGTGCCGGAGGAGCGCCGCAAACGCAGGCGCCGATGCGGTGACCAGCTCGGCCACGCGTTGCGGCCTGTTCCCCGATTCGATGAATCCCTCACGCAGGTGCACGAGGTGGCTCTTGACCTGCGTCTCGCACGCACGCCGCAGATCCTCGCGGCGAATCTCGATGCCGTCGAAAGGATCAGGTCCGAACACCCGCTCGTGTGCCCTCACGATCTCGCCGTACTCGAGCGGGAACGCATCGAGCGATCGACGGAACTCGTCCTCGGGCAGCACGAGCGGCGTGGCCAGGCGACGCCGCTCCCACTCGGGCTCGACCCGCGCACACGCCTCGAGATCGCTCACGCTCAGGCTTTCGACGAGCGCCAGGCAGGTCAGCGGCGCCTCATCCACGCCTTCGATGTGCGGTCCATACGCCACCACCGACCGCAGCCTGCCGGCGAACACGTGCCGCAGGTCCGACACCAGCGTCTCGGCCGCGGCGTGCCACGTCGAGGTCATGGAGACCATTCTATCGTTCGGACGTGCGAAGCGTTCGATTCGTTCGATTCGTTCGGATCGTTCGGGCAGGTAGAATGGGACCGATGCAGCTGCGCGAGCTGAACATCGGCTGTGTCGGCGGCGGGACGGGATTGCCGAGCCTGCTGGGCGGCTTGAAAATCAATCCCTGGCTCACGCTCAACGCCGTGGTGACGATGTTCGACAGCGGTGGCAGCTCGGGCCAGCTCCGCGACCAGCTGGGAGTCCTGCCGCCGGGTGACGTGCTCAAGTGTGCGCTCGCGCTGGCGCGCAACGAGGGAGAGGCGCGCCGCGTGCTGCTCTCTCGCCTGCCGACGCTCGAGCATCACGAGCGCCTCGCGGGCCATACGGGCGGCAACCTGCTCCTCTCGATGATGGAGCAGTACAGCGGCGACTTTCTGGCGGCGGTCGACGGCTTGCGCAGTCTCCTCGGCTGCCGGGGCCGCGTGTGGCCGGTCAGCGTCCAGCCCGCATCCCTGTGTGCCGAGTACGGCGACGGCTCGCAGACGCGCGGCGAAGTCGAGGTCGATGCCGGCCAGTCCCGCGGGCACCAGGTGCGCCGCGTGTGGCTCGAGCCGGAGGTCGGCATCCATCCGGTCGTCGCCCAGGCGATCCGCGACTTCGACGCCGTCATCATCGGCCCCGGCAGCTTTTTCACGAGCCTGATGCCGCCATTGCTCGTGCGCGGCGTCAAGGAGACGCTCGCCAGCATCCGCGGGCCGGTCATCCTGATCGCCAACCTGCTCACCGAGGGAAGCGGAATGGAGGGCTTCACCGCGGCCGAAGCCGCGCGCTGGGTGTCCAGCGCCATCGACCGCCCCGTCGACGTCGTCATCGCGAACACGGGCCGGCCGTCGGCCGAAGGCCTGGAGCGTTACGCGGCGGAGCACAAGCGGCCGCTGGAGGTGGGAGACTTGGCCGGCGGGACCGAGCTGGTGCTCGGCCGGTTCTGGTGCACCGAGATCGCCCGCCACGATCGCCGGCGCCTCTCGTTCGCAGTCTGGAGCGTGCTCAGCGAGCGCCTGCTCCAGCGTCCCTTCTCGCGCGCGACGACGACCTCCGCTTCATAGAAGGGCAGATGCTGCGGGTCTCTTCCGGCTGAAGCCGGAAGCCGCACCTGCACATGTGGCTTCCGCCTTCAGGCGGAAGTGCGTCTCTTCCGCTTCGTCGTGTCCTGTTTCTTCGCTGCCGTCCGCTTCGTGGCCTTCCGGGCAGCGGGCCCTGGCGCATTCTTCTTGACGCCGGACGCTCTCGGCGAGCTCCTTGAAACCGTTGCGGCCTTGGAGCCTTCTGACGCGCGCATGTCGAGTGCCCGTGCGATGATCTTCTCGAACATCGCTCCGGTCTCGCCGCCCTTCGCAGGACGGTTGGAGTGCCAGACATCCGGATCGCCCTCGGCGAGGATGTCGGCGAAGTCGCCCTTGCTCTTCACGCTCAGCGGAGCGAACCCGGCGATATCCACGTCGCCGGCCCAGTCGTCGCGATGCTTGATCAGGAGCCACGATCGATCGCCGCCGCCCGCCCATTTCCCCTTCGTGCGCACGAGCACCCACGAGCCCTTCAGCTTGTAGCCGTCGAGCGTGAACTTCAGATCGCCCTTCTTCAGCGCGCCATCGACGTCATCGACCTCCGGGGTCCAGACCCCGACGTCCCACAGCATGACGATGCCCGCGCCGTAACCGGACGGGATCACGCCCTCGAACTCGCCGTACTCGATCGGATGGTCCTCGACGTGCATCGCCAGGCGCTTGACCGCCGGGTCGAGGGCCGGGCCCTTCGGGATCGCCCACGACAGCAAGACGCCTTTGTGCTCGAGCCGGAAGTCGTAGTGAAGATGACTGGCGAGGTGCTTCTGCACGCAGAAGAACCGTGGCGTTCGTCCGCTCGGCGACGTGCGGGGCGTGCCGCCGGACGGCTCGGGCGACTTCGTGAAGTCGCGCTTCTGGCGATACTTCTCGAGAGCCATTGCGCCTTACTGCGGATGCCCTTCGAGCCGGGTCACCGGTTTCGCCAGCAGCAGCAGGACTACGCCGGCGGCGATGCCGAACGCAGCGACGGCGCCGAACAGCGTCGGCAGCGGCATCGTTTCGTAGAAGGCGGCGAGGCGGCCGCCGATGTAGTTCCCGACCGAAGAGCCCAGGAACCACACGCCCATGACCAGGCCGCCGATCCTGACCGGGGCCAGCTTCGACATGGCGCTGAGCCCAACCGGGCTGAGCGCGAGCTCGCCCCACGTGTGCAGCAGGTACGTCACCACCAGCCACATCGGGCTCACCTTGACACCCTGCTCGGCCAGCGTGGATGCCATCACGAGCACCACAAAGCCTGCGCCCACCAGGACGAGACCGAACCCGAACTTCGCAGTGCTCGACGGCTCCCTGCCGCTCCGGGCGAGGCGGATCCACAGCCACGCGAAGATCGGCGCGAACCCGATGATGAAGAGTGAGTTCAGCGACTGGTACCAGGTGCTCGGAAACTCGGTGCCCAACACGACGTTGTTGGTGTCGCGATCGGCGAACAGGTTCAGCGTGGATCCGGCCTGCTCGAACTCCGACCAGAACAACGCGGCCGCCAGGAACAGCACACCGATCACCCAGAGCCGCTTGCGCTCCTCGGCACTCCAGCCGGGAGAGAAGAACAGCCAGCCGAAGAACACGACCGTGAGGATGAGGAGGAAGTAACCGGCGGCGTCGGCCACCTGCGTTGGTGTAATCGGGATCAGGCCGCTGTAGGCGCCCGCCGCGAAGAGGATCAGCGCACCAAGCACGACGCCTGTCCAGAGTGCTGCGCGCCGCCTCCGTTGCGCCGACGCGTCAGCCGATTCAGCCGCCGCCGGGTGAAGACCGGCCTCGCCAAGGTACTTCCGGCCGAACACGTACTGAATGAGCCCGATCGTCATACCGACACCCGCCGCCGCGAACCCGGCGTGCCAGTCCACGCGTTGCCCGAGGTAACCGCACACGAGCGGCGCCACGAAGGCCCCGGTGTTGATGTCCATGTAGAAAATCGAATACCCGGCATCACGCCGCGAGTCTTCGGCGGAGTAGAGGCGGCCGACGATCACGCTGACGTTGCCCTTGAGCAGGCCAGTGCCAATCACGATGAGCGTCAGGCCGAGGTAGAACATGGCGAGCGACGGCACCGCCATGCTGAACTGTCCGGCGGCAATGAGGATGCCTCCGTAGAGCACGGCACGCTGCGCGCCAATGAGCCGGTCGGCCACCCATCCGCCGGGCAGGGTCGTCAGGTACACCATCGAGGTGTAGAGGCCGTAAATGGCGCCGGCGGTGGCTGTGTCGAAACCCAGCCCTCCGGCCGCGGGCGCAGCTGTCATGAAGAGGATGAGCAGGGCCCGCATCCCGTAGTAGCTGAACCGCTCCCACATCTCCGTCATGAAGAGCGTGGAGAGGCCGCGAGGATGCCCGAAGAAGCTGGCATCGTAGGGCGCAAGCGCCGGATCGACGACGAGCGGTGGCCTGACGGCTGCCGTGCTGGGATTCACGCGTTCCTCCTTCTTCCTGAAGAATACCCTGTTCCGGGCGCAGAGGACGCAGTGGGCGCGGAGGAGGATCTCACGCAGAGCCGCCGAGGCGCAGAGAACGCGGAGGAACGAAACGTACTATTGGTTCTCTGCGATCTCTGCTCCTTTGCGCCTCCGCGTGAGACCTCCTCCGCGCGCTCTGCCTGGTCCATCCCAGCTAGAATGAAACCGTGCGCGCCCTGCTCATTTCGACGTATGACCTTGGCCGCCAGCCGTTCGGCCTCGCGTCTCCGGCCGCGTGGCTGCGCGGGGCGGGCGTCGAGGTCACGTGCGTGGACACGTCACGGGACGAGCTCCAGGACGACCAGATCGCCGTGGCGTCGTTCGTGGCGTTCTATCTGCCGATGCATACGGCGACGCGGCTGGCCGGGCCGTTGATCGCGCGCGCCCGACGAGTCAATCCGTCGGCGCGCGTGTGCGCGTACGGCCTCTACGCGCCGCTCAACGAGGGATGGCTGCGTGAGCAGGGCGTTCACGATGTGCTCGGGCCTGAAGCCGAGGGCGATCTCGTGGCGCTCGTCAACTCCCAACCCCCGACTTCCAATTCCCAACCTTCGGGGCGAAGGCGGGAAGGTCCGCCTCTGCTGAAACCGGGTATGGAGGGGATTGCGCGGCTTGCGTTCGTTCGTCCCGACCGCAACGGGTTGCCGCCGCTCGAGCGCTATGCGTCGTTGCAGATGCCCGACGGGTCCCGGCGGGTCGCTGGCAGCACCGATGCCACGCGGGGGTGCAAGCATCTGTGCCGGCACTGTCCGATTGTCCCGGTCTACGCAGGGCAGTTCCGCGTCATCCCCGTCGATGTCGTCGTCGAGGACGTCCGGGCGCAGGTGGCGGCAGGTGCACAGCACATGTCGTTTGGCGACCCGGACTTCTTCAACGGCCCCACACACGCGCGGCGCGTGCTCGAGCGCATCGCCTCCGAGTTTCCGGGCCTGACCTACGACGTCACCATCAAGGTCGAGCATCTCTTGAAACATCGCGACCTGCTCGCGATGCTGCGCGACACCGGTTGCCTGTTCATTACGAGCGCCGTGGAATCGGTCGATGATGCGGTGCTCGCGAAGCTGAAGAAGGGCCACACGCGAGCAGGCTTCCACGAAGTGGCGGCGTCGTGCCGGGCTGCGGGTATAGCGCTCGTGCCTACCTTCGTCCCGTTCACGCCGTGGACGACGCTGGAGGGCTACGTGGACCTGCTGGAGGTCATCGAGCGGCTCGAGCTGGTGGAGCACGTGGCGCCAGTTCAGCTCGCGATCCGGCTGCTCGTGACCGCCAATTCCGCGCTCCTGGATCTGCCGGACATCCGACAGGCAGTGGGACCATTCGACGCGGCGTCGCTCATCTTTCCCTGGCGCCACCGCGCGGCCCGGGTAGACGCGTTGCAGGCGAGCGTCATGGGCCTGGTGGCGTCGCACACCAACGGATCGCGGAGCGAGATGTTCGGGATGATCGCCGCCCTGGCGCGGGCGCAGGCGGGGCTTTCTCCGCGCGCGCCCGCGCCAGGTCGTGGGCGCGCCGTTCCCACGGTGACAGAACCGTGGTACTGCTGCGCCGAGCCGACGCCACAGCAGCTTGGAGCGATCTAGTCATTCGTGATTCGTGATTCGTGATTTTGTGAACAAACGCGTCCTGCTCTTCGCGACAACGACCGGCTATCAGATTCGCTCGTTCGGCGAAGCGGCGGAAAAGCTCGGCGTGCGCCTGGTATTGGCGAGCGATCGGTGCGATCGGCTCGAAGATCCCTGGTGGGACCAGGCGATTCCTGTGCGGTATCACGATGAAGCGCAGTCGGTCGAGACCGTGATCGCGTCCGCCGCGGGGATACACGGCGTGATCGCCGTGGGGGATCGACCCACGATCCTTGCCGCACACGTTGGCCAGGCGCTCGGACTTCCCGCCAACCCGCCCGAGGCCGCGCGGGCCAGCCGGAACAAGCGCGACAGCCGCGTCGCCTTCAAGGCCGCGGGCCTGCCGACCCCGTGGTTCGAATCAGTGCCAGCCGACCGCGATCCAGAGGAAGTAGCGGCATGGGTGTCCTACCCGTGCGTGTTGAAGCCGCTGGCGCTTTCGGGCAGCCGCGGCGTGATGCGCGCCGACGATCCCGCTTCGTTCGTGGCGGCGTTCCACAGGCTCCGTCGCATCCTCGAGTCGATCGACGTCCGCCAGGAACGCGACGTCGTCCACGATGAGGTGTTGATCGAATCGTTCGTGCCGGGCCACGAGTTCGCGGTCGAGGGGCTTCTCCACGACGGCGCGTTTCGCGCGCTGGCCATCTTCGACAAGCCGGACCCGCTCGACGGCCCCTTCTTCGAAGAGACGCTCTACGTGACGCCGTCGCGCGCGCCGGAGGACGTGCAGGAGCGGATCATCGGCGCGGTCGCCACGGCCGCTGCCGCCCTGGGCCTTCGGCATGGGCCCATCCACGCGGAATGCCGCGTGAACGACGGACGCGTTTTCGTCCTCGAAGTGGCAGGCCGGCCGATTGGCGGCTTGTGCGCCAGGGCGCTGCGCTTCACCGATTCCGGCGGCGCCGCCGTGTCACTCGAGGAGCTGCTCCTGCGTCATGCGATCGGCGAGGACGTCTCGGCATTCGTGCGCGAGCGTGCGGCCTCCGGCGCGATGATGATCCCGATCCCGCATCGCGGAGTATTCCGAGGCGTCCGTGGTGTCGAGGATGCGCAGCGGGTCACAGGAATCGAGGAGGTGCGTGTGACCGCGAAACCGGACGCGCTGCTCGTGCCGCTGCCCGAGGGCCGGAGCTACCTTGGATTCATTTTTGCCCGCGCCGGGTCACCTCGCGGCGTCGAGCGCGCCCTGCGCGACGCGCACGCGCGCCTCGAATTCGTGATAGAGAGAGAGATACCGGTGGTGAGCGGGACGTAGCCGGCTAGCGGCAGCGGGCAGCCGGCAGTTCCGGGCCGGTGACGACTGCCAGCTGCCGGCTGCCAGCTTTTTATTTCGCCTGCTGTGGCACGTAGCCGGGTGGCAGGGCGGCACCCTCCCCGAAGAAGAAGTCTTCCATTTGTTTCCCGATGAGATCCTGCGCTTCTTTCTGCCAGGGCATCAGGCGGTATTCGTTGAGGATCATCTTC
>DATDHP010000384.1:0-18607 GCA_036521515.1 Vicinamibacterales bacterium | reverse complement strand
GAGCTCCGCCTTCAGCCACGTCGCCGCCTGCGTGTTGATCGGGTCGCCAAGGATGATGCCGGCCGGCGTGACCAGGAACACGGTGTAGTGATTCGCGTCCTGCACGCGATAGAGGTCGCCGCGGATGTTGGTGATGGCTCGTGTCCGCGCGGAGGGCGCCTGCGCAGACGCGGGGCGCTCGAGGTAGGCCTTCAAGCGCCGGATCTGATCGCCAATCACCTGATCGACCGGGCCGGCGATCTTCTCGAACCCGCCCGGGAAGTAGCCACCGACGCTGTAGGTCACCGTCGCGGTGGTGCCCTGGCCGCTCGGGGTGAACTGCCACGTCAAGGTGCCGGTTGTCGCGGTCTCCTGCAGCGGCCCGAGTGCGCCCGTCATCCGGATCATCTCGCCCGGAATGACGTTGTTGACCACTGCGTGCGCGACACCGCCCGAATTCTTGAGCGTCTCGCAGAAGCACCCACCCGGGTTCGCGGTCACCCGAAGGTTCCCCGCGTCGCCCGAAAGGGTGTGCGCCGGGTCCCACCACCTGCCGATGTCGTCGACGAACGCGCGAAACGTGCGCTCCGGCGAGGCCGCAATCGTCACGACCGTCTTCACCGTGAATCCGGCCGGCGAACGATCGACGACGTCGGCGCGCGCGAGCGCGGGGAGCAGGACGAGGGCGGCGACAACGAGTTTCGGCATCGCTGATCTCCTACCGCCGAGCGCGGGCGCTCTTGTCGCGGACCGCCTTGAACTCTGACCCTTGTTGCCACTCGGGCCACCGGCGGGAGTTCGCCAACTCCCGTCCGATGGTAGAGAGCAACTCCGTGTCCTGCGCAGCGCCCGTGAGATCCCAGGCTGGCGACCACTCGTCGGATGGCTGGTGGTAACGCTGCTCGGTGTACGCATCGCTGGCGGACTTGCCGGCCGCGACGCCGCCCTTCTCGAGGTTCTCTCCGCTGCGGAACGAGATGGCCGGCACGCCGACCTTGGCGAAGGGGAAATGATCGGAGCGGAAGAACGAGCCGGCTTCAGGACGCGGGTCGGGAGAGAACTCTCGACCCTTCAGCCGAGCCGCCATGGCCAGATCGCGTTGCAGGCTGATTTTTCCCTCCCCGGCAATCGCCACATCGTTTGACGGTCCCCACGTGCTGCCGCCGTCCATGTTGTAGACGGCCGCGGTCGTCTCGAGCGGATAGAGCGGCTGCTGCGCGTAATACTCGGATCCCAGCAGCCCTTTCTCCTCGGCGGTCAACGCCAGGAACACCACCGTGCGATCGCTGCGTGGCGCGGCCGTCCACAGGCGTGCTATCTCCAGCAGCGAGGCGATGCCGAGCGCATTGTCCCGGGCCCCGTTGTAGATGCGGTCGCCGCGTTGGTCGGGCGCCCCTATGCCGAGGTGATCCCAGTGCGCCGTGTAGATCACCGTCTCGTCCGGGCGCGTGCGTCCCTCCAGACGGCCGACGACGTTCTTCGACACGACGCGGGACTGCTTCACCGCGTAGTCGAGCGAGAACGACAAACCGGCGAGTGTCACCGGCTTGAAGTCCGCGCGCTGCGCCTTCTTTTTTTCGGCCTCGAAGTCGAGCCCGGCGCTCTCGAACACCCAATCGGCGACGTCGCGATGGATCCACCCCTCGACCGCCGGGTGCACCGCCGCCGGGTCGGGCCGCACGATGTCCACCATCGTGATGGTGTTCGAGTTCTTCACCGTCGCCCATCCGTAGGACGCGGGCGCCGTCTCGTGGATGACCAGCATGCCGAGCGCGCCGCGACGCGCGGCTTCCTCGAACTTGTAGGTCCAGCGGCCGTAGTAGGTCATCGCCCTGCCGTCGAACCGTCCGCGGAGATCCGCCTCGAAATCAGGATCGTTGATGAGGACCAGGCCGATCTTGCCACGCAGGTCGACGCCCTTGAAATCGTCCCACTTGCGCTCCGGCGCCGACACGCCATAACCGACGAAGACCAGCGGCGCGTGCTCCACCGTGACGCGCGCGGTGGGAAGGTGCGTTGCACGGATCGCGATCTCGTCCCCCTGGCTCAGCGCACGGCGCGCGTCACTCCCGATACTGACTGTCACCGGTCCTGCGGCGTCCGACTGCGTGAGCGGCACGTCCTGCGTCCAGGCGCGGCCGCCCCGTCCATCCGGCGCTCCACCCGGCTGCACGCCGAGTGTCTGGAACTGCGTGACGATGTAGTCGACGGTCTTGACCTCGCCAGCGGTGCCGGGCGCGCGCCCTTCGAAGTCGTCCGACGCGAGCACCTTCACGTGCCCGGTCATACGCGCGGGATCCACGCCGTGCTGCGCGTGAACCGCCGCCGTCAGCAGGATGAGTGCGAAGACAAAGAGTCTGAACATGATGACCTCTGAACCCCATTACAGCGCCAGCGGGCCGAAATGCTCCTCGTACCGCTTGCGGAACTCGTCGAACGTATACGCGTGACTCTGGCCGCCCAAGTGCTCCAGCGCGTAGGTCGCGGCCACGCTCCCAATCTGCGCGCTGACCTGAAGCGACGCACCAGCCGCGATCCCCTTCATGAGACCGCCCCGGAACGCGTCACCGACCCCCGTTGGATCGACGATCCGATGCGGGACCACGGCCTTCACCTCCGTGCGGCCGTCCTTCTCGTGCACCCAGCATCCATGCTCGCCCCGCGTGACGATCAGCACACGGGCGACCGCAAGGACATCGGCTTCGCTCATGCCGGTCTTCTGCCGCGTCAGCTCGAACTCGTAGTCGTTGCAGATGACGACATCGGCGCCGACGATTCCGTCGCGCAACTCGTCGCCAGACATGCGTGCCGACTGCTGGCCATAGTCGAAGATATACGGGATCGCCAGCGTGCGACACTCCTCCGCGTACTGCATCATCGCAGCGGGATCGTTGGGCGAAATGATCACCAGGCCCGGGTCGGCGATCGTCCGGAACGACAGCTCGGCGGCATTGGCCATGGCGCCCGTATAAAAGGACGCAATCTGGTTGTTCTCGATGTCCGTACTGCAGAAGAACGAGGCCGTGAACTTGTCGGGCACCTGCTTGACCAGCGACGTGTCGACACCAGCCGCCCTCAACCACTCGCCGTACTCGGGGAAATCCTGGCCGGCGGTGCCCATCAGATACGGCCGCTCACCCAGCAGCGCCAGCGTGTAGGCGATGTTCGGCGCACACCCCCCGCGCCGCTTGTCCATCGTGTCCACGAGGAAGCTGAGGCTCACCCGCTGCATGTGCTCCGCCAGGAAGTGCTCGGTGAACTTCCCGGGAAACGACATCAGATAGTCGTACGCTATCGATCCGGTCACGATGAGCTTCATGGCATGGCGTCAGGTGACCTGGAGATATCGGCCGACGAGCGGAGCGAGATCCTTCCTGACCTGCTCGGGGATGGCGTCCGGCCGCGTGATGAGCGCGTGCTTCAGCGCGGTGGCGCACTCGCACGTACGCTCGAAAGGCAGACGCTCCGCGGCGCCCGCGATGATCTGCTGCGCGGTCTTCGCGTTCTGCAGGAGATTGGCGATCACCATGTCCACCGTGACGGAATCGTGGTCGGGGTGCCAGCAGTCGTAGTCGGTGACGAGCGCGATCGTCGTGTAGCAGATCTCCGCCTCCCGGGCGAGCTTCGCCTCCTGCAGGTTGGTCATCCCGATGACATCGGCGCCCCACGATCGGTACAGCCTCGATTCGGCGAGCGTCGAGAACTGCGGCCCTTCCATGCACACATAGGTCCCGCCGCGATGGATGGTGGCTCCTGCCTTCGCGCCACTCGCGTCGGCAACGCCGCTCAGGATGGCGCAGAAGGGATGCGCGAAGCCGACGTGCGCGACCAGGCCCCGGCCGAAGAACGTGCTGGCCCGTCCGCGCGTCCTGTCGATGAACTGGTCCGGAATCACGATATCGAGCGGCTTGTACTCTTCCTTCAAGCTCCCCACGGCGCTGGCTGACAGGATGTACTCGACGCCCAGCAGCTTCATCCCGAAGATGTTCCCGCGGAAGTTGAGCTCGGACGGCGGGATGCGGTGGCCGGCGCCGTGCCGCGCCAGGAACGCCACGCGCTTGCCGCGCAAGGTGCCGAGCACATACGGACCCGACGGCTTCCCGAACGGGGTCGACAGTGTGACCTCCGTGCGGTCGGTCACGTCGGCCATGTCGTACAGTCCCGAGCCGCCAATGATCCCTATCAGCACCTTTTCCATCTACAGCACCTGCTCCACGAAGCGCCGGTTCTCTTTTTCTCTGATGTATCCCGCGGTCACGACGGGATCATGCTCGAAGAAGACGAGGTATTCGTGGTCGATGGCGTCCCTGATCAATCGTTTCTTGACCGCCAGCGTCTCCATCGGAAACAGGTCGTAGCCCATGATCCACGGATCCTGCACGTGCGCCGTCATCGGGATCAGGTCAGCCATGAACACCGCGGTCTTCCCCGCGGACTCCACGAACACGATCTGGTGCTGCCCCGTGTGACCGCCCGTCCGCACCACGCGCACGCCCGGCTTGACGACCGAGTCGCCCTCGAAGAAGTCGATGACCCCTGCGTCCTTCAGCGGCACGAAGTCCTCCTGCAGGTAGCTTGCCCGGTTTCGCTCGTGCGGGTGCGTCGCGTCCTCCCACTCGGCGGCACGAATCAGGTAGCGCGCGTTCCGGAACCGCGGCCTCAGGCCCCGGCCCTCGCGCATCGTGGCGCCGCCGAAGTGATCGAAGTGCAGGTGCGTCGCCAGGACGACGTCGATCGCCTCGGCGGACAGGCCGGCATCGGCGAGCGAGTGATCGAGGTGGCGCGTGCGATCGAGCGCATAGATGTCCCGCTGCTTTGCGTCCATCTTGTCGCCGGCGCCGCAGTCGATGATCATCCGGCCCCACTCCGCTTCGACGACGAGCGGCCGCATGGCCATCTGGATCCGGTTGCGGTCATCGGGCGGCGCCTTCTTCTCCCACAGCGGACGGGGCACGACGCCGAACATCGCGCCCCCGTCGAGCCGGTACGGCCCATCGTTGACGCTCGTCAGCCGGAGGTTGCCCCACGCCAGCTGCCTGGTCGCCAGCTCCAGTCTCGGCGGCGCCGGCTGTTTGAGCTCGACGAGCACCCCATGAGTCGCCGCTGGATGAATGAACGCGACCTGCGCGCCCTCCGCGCCCGGGCGGGGCTCGTCGTCCACCAGTCGCACGCCGCGCGCCTTCAGGTGCGTCAGGGCCGCGCCGATGTCCTCGACGCGCAGCGTGACGTGGTGCATGCCGGGACCGCGCTTCTCCACGAACTTGGCGATCGCCGAATCGGGTGCCGTGGCTTCGAGGAGCTCCAGCGCGGACGGCCCGACCGGAATGAAGTGCGCCTTGACGCGCTGCGATCGCACCTCCTCCGGCGCTTCGACGTCGAGACCAAGCGCGTCGCGGTAGAACGCGAGCGCCTGGTCCACGTCCTGCACGGCAATGCCGACGTGATCGAGGACGGCCTTCATCATTCCTGATTCGCGATTCGTGATTCGTGATTCACGGTTCGGGACCCGAGCGTGCTCATGATCTCGGCCACTGCGGAGTATGGATCGATCTCGCGCGACGCGATCCGTCCGACGATGCGCGCGAACTCGCCGGCCGGCAGCGCCTCGTCCACTCGCCGCAGGAGCTCGTGCGACAGCAGCTCGCGCAGCCGGTACTCGTGGCGCGAACGCTGGCGTGATTCGCGCGTGCCCTGCGCGTGATCCCTGAACGCGCCAATCGAGCTCCAGAGCTCGGCGATTCCCGTTGCCGCGGTGGCCTCCGTCTTGAGGATCGGCGGCCGCCATTCGCCCGGCGCGAAGGACTGCAGCGCGAGGTTGGCCGCCACCGAGTGCACCAGGCGATCGGCGCCCTCCCGGTCGGCCTTGTTCACGACGAAGATGTCCGCGATCTCCATGATGCCTGCCTTCAACGCCTGGACTTCGTCACCGGTGCCCGGCACCAGGACGACAATCGAGACGTCCGCAGTACGGACCACGTCCACTTCGTCCTGCCCGACGCCGACCGTCTCGATGAGGACGACGTCCTTTCCGGCCGCGTCGAGGACCAGCGCCACGTCGCTCGTCGCACGAGCGAGTCCTCCGAGATGGCCGCGCGTGGCCATGCTCCGGATGAAGACGCCGGGATCGCCGAAGTGCGCGCTCATCCGCACGCGATCGCCGAGCACCGCGCCGCCGGTGAACGGACTGGTCGGATCGACGGCGATCACGCCGACGGTGAGCCCCGCTCGACGGATCTCGGCCGTCAGTCGATCGACCAGCGTGCTCTTCCCCGCGCCCGGCGGACCGGTGATGCCAACAAGGTAGGCGCGGCCGGTCCTCGGGAACACGCTCCCCACGAGCGCGGCGCCGGCGGGTGTTTCGTCCTCGATCAGGGAGATCGCGCGGGCAATGGCGCGCGGGTCGCCGGCTAGGACGTCGCGCGACAGCGCGGTCACGCGCTCCTTGTCGTTCACGCCTGAACCATGACCGTGTCCTTCACGCTTCTCGGTTCGCACTTCTCAGTTCGTGTTCAAGGTTCGGGGTTCGGTTCGCGGTTCGTGGTTCGGTTCGGGCCGGCTGAAGCCGGCCCCTACCTACGCCGATTGGGAGGCCCGGTCGGTGGGGGCGCCGGCTTGAGCCGGCCCGAACCCCGAACGCCGAACATTTGAACCCCGAAACCCGAACTGAACCAAGAACACGAACCGAGAAAGGAGAACGAAGAAGCGTGAACGACACGTTCATGTTCAGGTTCAGTTCAGGCCGCGAGGAGCTGACGCGCGATGACCAAGCGCTGGATCTCGCTGGTCCCTTCGCCAATCGTGGTGAGCTTGACGTCGCGGAAGTACTTTTCAGCAGGATAATCTTTCACGAACCCGTACCCGCCGTGAATCTGGACGCCGTCCTCGGCCACGCGAACCGCGATCTCGCTCGAGTACAGCTTCGCCATCGCCGCTTCGAGCGTCGTGCGCTTGCCCTGGTCCTTCATGGCGGCGGCCCGGTAGGTGAGCAGCCGTGCGGCCTCGATCCGCATCGCCGCGTCCACCAGCTTGGCGCGGATGGCCTGGAACGCGCCGATCGGCTGGCCGAACTGCCGGCGCTCGAAGGCGTAGCGGAGGGCCGCTTCGTACGCACCCTGGGCGAGGCCGACCGCCAGCGCGGCGATGCCGATGCGCCCCGCGTCGAGCACCTGCAGCGCATTGATGAAGCCCTGGCCCTCGAGCCCGAGCATCTGCGACGTGTGGACGCGGCAGCTCTCGAAGATGACCTCGCTCGTCTCGCTCGCGCGCATCCCGAGCTTGTCTTCCTTCTTCCCTGCGCGGAAGCCCGCGGTCCCGCGTTCGACGATGAACGCGGAGATGCCGCGGCTGCCCTTCGCACGGTTGGTGACCGCCATGACGACGATCAGATCGCCGAGCCTGCCGTGCGTGATGAACTGCTTCGTCCCGTTGATGACCCAGCAGGCGCCTTCGCGCGCCGCGGTCGTGCGCATCGCTCCGGCGTCGCTGCCCGACGAGGCCTCGGTGAGGCCCCACGCCGCAAGCTGCTCGCCGCGTGCGAGCGGCGCGAGATACCTGCGCTTCTGCTCGTCGGTGCCGAACATCGAGATGTGCGCCGCGCCGAGGCCGTTGTGCGCCGCGACCGACAGGCACACCGACGGATCCACGCGCGCCAGCTCCTCGATGGCGATGCAGTAGTCAACCGACGACATCGCCGCGCCACCGAACTCGTCCGGGAACTGGATCCCCATCAGCCCGAGCGCGGCGAGCTTCGGGATGAGCTCGACGGGAAGATGCTGTTTTTCGTCCCATTCCATGACGTGGGGACGGATTTCGCGCTCGGCGAACTCGCGGACGCTGCGGCGGAGGAGCTCCTGCTCCCCGGTCAACCGAAAGTCCATGCTCGTCTCGATCGTATCATTCCGATATGAGATTGCCCGCGCCATCCCCCGCAGGGGCGAAAGCTCTTGCGCTCCTCGCGCTCTTGTTCGTCGTTCCTGCAACGCCTGCCTTTGCCGACGCCACGGTGTTCATCGGCAGCACCATGACGCCGGCCAACCGCCCCGCCAAGGGCGCGGCCATTGGCGTCAGCCTGCTGATCATCGGCTTCGAATTCGAATACGCGGACACCGGAGAGGACGTGGACGAGGGTGCGCCGTCGGTGCGAACCGGTATGGGCAACGTGCTGCTGCAGACGCCGTTTCCGCTCGCCGGGATGCAGTTCTACGCCACGCTGGGCGCGGGCGGTTACCGTGAGCGTCTTGGCGAGGACCCTGTCGTCCTCCAGGAGACCCACCTCGGCATCAATACCGGCGGCGGTGTGAAGGTCTCGCTGATCGGGCCTGTCCGGGTGCGGCTGGACTACCGCCTGTTCAGCCTGCGCGGTGAGCCGCTGCATTCGACGGTGCACCGCATCTACGCCGGATTCAATCTCGCGTTCTAGATCCTCGTCGTCTACGGTCTTCGGTCTACGGTCATGGGCCGGCTCCAGCCGGCCCGCGCCTCACGGGATGGTCGACGCGGGTGGGGGCGGGGGGGGCGTTCTGCTGCCGGGTACGGTCGTGGGATCCGGTGCCGTGAGTGGCACGAGCGGCATCGGCGGCATCGGCTCCACTGGATTGAGATTCACGATCGTTCCGCCGCCGGTGACCGATCCCATGTACAGCTTCCAGATCTCCTGGATCTGCTCGGGGTATGCATCCGCGAGAATACGGCCCAGGCCGTAGTCGGCGCCGGGCACCGCCGGATCCAGCACGAACACGTAGAGCGCCGTCGCGTTGGGCCCCGGGTCGAGCGAGCGAAAAATCTTCCACCCCTGCGCCTGCGCGCGAACCGTGGGATCCGTTGATTTCTCCAGCGCCTGCTGCAGGTACCACATCACGGTTTCGAAATCCTTGACCCGCTCGGGACGAACCGTGTTGAACAACAGGCCCGACTTGGCGGTAAAGGTTCGTGTCAGCAAGACAGCGGGCGGCGCAGCCGCAGCCGGCGCGGGCGCCACCGGCACTGTTTGAGGCGGCACGGCGGGCTGTGCGCCTTGCGTGGGAGGCACCACCTGCGGTGGAGGCAGGCCCGGCGTGACCGGCGCCTGCGCCCACGCCGCCGCCGCCGCGCTCATGGTCATCACGACCGCTACGAACGTGGACACCACTCGCATCGAACGTCGTCTCCAGAAAACACAAAAAGCCACGGACGGCGGCACACACCGTCCGTGGCTCTCATGGTACCGTGACTGTCCTCCGGCTCGAACCGGAAGCCCGATTACTTCGACAGGTCGAGCGCGACCGTGCCTATGTTGACGCCCAAGTTGCCGACGAAGGCGCCGCGGTACATGTCGTAGAGCGTTTTCTGCTCCGCCGGATCGGGGAACGCCGCGTACAGCACCTGCAGCACGGCGTAGTCGGCTCCCGGCACCGGACTGATGACGTGAGTGTAGACGATATTGCCATCGGGCATCGGCTTCGCGCCCTTGATGACCTTCCAACCGGCCAGCTGCTGCTTGGCCTCGGGCGCCTGCGACTTCTGCAGCGCCTCCTTGACCTTGCCGAGAACCTTCTCGTAGTCAGCGGTTTTGTCCGGCCGGATCGACACACTCCAGAGCGCGAGGTCACCTTCCAGCGTGAACTTCTGCGGGGCGGCCTGTGCGGCCAGCGCATTCTGCGCAAACGCAGGCAGCAACAGAATCGCGCCAGCCAATAAGACTCCGGACAGTCGTCGCATCTTCAAGCCTCCTCGGACAGGCCGATAATCTACCGTACTGTTGGACTGATGAAAACGGTCATCACTTCATGAGCAAGAAGCATTCCTGCCCTGGTCAGCCGGAGCCGCTCGCCATCATAGATCAGAAGCCCCTGATCCACGAATGGTTGCAGCTCCGCGCCGTAACTGGCCCAGACATCCACGCCATATCGCGGTTTCACGCCACGTAAGTCGATGCCGTCGGTCAATCGGAGGCCCGTAAACAGCGCCTCCTCCAGCCGCTCCTGGGGGGACAGTTCCCGCCGATCCGTGCCGAGGTGATCTCCGCGCGCGACGGCCGAGATGTACTCCTCGGTCGACGCGAGGTTCTTCCAGCGGACGCCGCCGCGCGTGGAGTGGGCCCCGCAGCCGAATCCGAGCCACTCCTCGTCGCGCCAATACTTCAGATTGTGTCGCGATTCGCGACCTGGCCGCGCCACGTTCGAGATCTCGTACTGCACGTAGCCGGCGTTATCCATCCTGTCCAGACCCGACAGGTACATCTCCGCCGCGTCGTCATCGGGTGCGACCGACCATTGGGCGCGCGCCATGGCGTCGCGAAGCGGGGCATTCGGGTAGATTTCAAGAAGGTACATCGAGGCATGGTCCGGACCGAGCGCAATGAGCGCGTCGACCGACTCGAGCCATTGAGCGACGGTCTGCTGCGGCAGCCACATCATCAGGTCGAGCGAGATGTTGTCGAAGCCGGCCGCGCGCGCCATGTGAACTGCCTCTTCGGCTCGGGACGCGGAGTGCAGGCGGCTCAACCGCCGCAGCTCGTCGTCGCGAAACGACTGGACGCCGTAACTGAGGCGGGTTACGCCGGCCTCGCGGAACGCGCACAGCCGGTCAGGCGAGACGGTCTCGGGGTTGGCTTCGAGGGTGATCTCGGCGTCTGGCGCCAGATCGAACGCGCCGCGGCAGGCGGCGATGACGCGGGCGATCTCGCAGGGCTCGAGCAGCGACGGCGTGCCGCCGCCGAAGAATATGGTGTCGGCGAGTGATCCGTCTCCCGTGCGGCGGATTTCCTGCAGCAGGGCGGCGACGTACGCATCCTTCACGCCGGCGTCGAACAAGCCGCGATTGAAGTTGCAGTAGTTGCAAATCGCCGAGCAGAAAGGGACGTGGACGTAGAGGCCCAGCACGCTTCTCAGTCTACGGGATCCGGGATCCGGGATCCGGAATCCAGAGGCCCGGTCTCCCATCAGTTCCCCGCCTTTCCTCCAGACCACTTCAGGTCGGGAGCCGGCTGCGGATTCTTCAGCTGCGCTCGCGCCTGGCTCTTCGCGCCCGGCTTGGGCAGATCCTTGTGGGACGCGCTCCCTTTGGCGTGAAGTTTCGCCAGGTCGCCGGCGGAGGGCTTCGGACCGAGCTCGCGATAGTCAACGCCCTTCAGCTCGATGAAATCACACATTTCCTGCAGACGTGAGTAGAGTCGAAATCCGGTGCGCTCGAGCAGTGTTTCCGCGTACTTGGCGTCGGGAGGCGCCTGAATCGGATAGTTCGAGGTGAAGATCGTGGGTCGGCGCTCGTTGTAGCGGGTGTTGATGATGAAATGCAGCATCTCTTCGACCCACTCGGTGGCCCTTTCGGCGCCCAGGTCGTCGAGCACCAACAGATCCGCGCGCACCAGGGGGTTGACGATGTCCCGTTCGGTTTCGGTCATCCTCGTCACGGGGTCGTAGGTCTGCCGGATCCGCCGCAGCATGTGACGCGTGTCGTAGAAGATGCCGCGCAGTCCCTTCGCGTGCGCACCGAGTCGCATGCACGCCACCGCCAGGTGCGTCTTGCCCAGCCCGGGGCCGCCCAGGAACAGGAGTCCTCGATCAACGGCAGGAAACCTGTTCACGAAGCTGCGTGAGGCGCCAACCGCCTTGCTCAACGAATCGTTGTAGTCGTGGAAGGAGTCGAGATCGCAGGCCTCATAACGGGGAGGAATCTCGGCCTCGCTCTTCAGGCGTTGCGCCGAGGCGCGGTGCCAGCAATCGCACCGGGTGACGCGCGCGACGCCGTCAACCTCGATCGTCTTCCAGGTGGTGTCGTCGCAGACCGGGCAGGCGGGCACAGAGGATGGTAACGCTGAAATTCAAAATGCAAACTGCCAAATGCACAAGATGCCGAATGCCCAAAAACGCGGACGTCATTTTTGCATTTTGCTTTTCGCATCTTGCATGTCTGGATCGGTGGCTGCCGGTTGGGGCGTATGACGAACCAGGTCGGTGGGAGAGGATTTCACGAGCGCGGTGCTCAGTCGCTGTTCCCAGTCGTCGATGCCGCGCGCGAGCTCACGCTTCACGTAGTCCATGAACTCGTTGACCTCGCCCTGCATCTGTTCGATCTTGCGGCGCATGTTGAGGATGATCTCGACGCCGGCCAGGTTGACGCCGAGGTCGCGCGTGAGCGCCAGGATGGTCTCGAGCTGCTCGAGGTCGTCTTCGGAGTACAGCCGCGTGTTGCCCTCGGTGCGCGACGGCTTCAGCAGGCCTTCGCGTTCGTACAGACGAAGGGTCTGTGGATGGATGTTGTACTTCTGCGAGACCGCGCTGATCATGTAGTAGGCCTTGCCGCCGGCACGCTTCGCCATCGTTCGCTCTCACATGCCACGGAGGGACGGAGACACGAAGGCGCGACAACTCCCAACCCCCAACCTCCTGATGCGTGCTCCAACTCCCAAAGTTTTGGGAGCTGGGGCAAGAATCGGATTGGGACTCGGGAGTTGGCGTTCTCCGTGCGGCCGTGTCTCCGTGGCGCGGCTCACTGAAGGTGGTCCCGCACACTCTCGCCGTTGATCCGGCCGAACTCGCGCAGCAACTCCTTGGAGCGCTCGTCGAGCAGCTTCGGCAGCATGAGCCGCACCTCGACGACCAGGTCGCCCCGCCGGCCGTCGCGCGTGGAGAGCGCGCCGCGCTCGCGCAGCCGGAATCGCTGCCCCGACTGCGTGCCTGGTGGCACGCGCAGGCGCGCGCCGCCTTCGGGGGTGGGGATGTCGACGCGCGCCCCCAGCGCCGCCTCGTGCACGGCGATCGGCACGACCAGGTGCAGGTCGTCACCCTCCCGCCGGTAGAGCACGTGCGGCGCGACGCGCACCGTCACGAACAGGTCGCCCGGCTGCCCGCCGCGCAGGCCCGCGTTCCCCTTCCCCGCCACGCGGACGCGATCGCCGTCGGCAATGCCCGCCGGGATCCGGACCTGCACCGCCTCGGACCGCGTGCCATGTCCTGTGCCGCCGCACGGCTCGCACGATCGCGGCCGCAGCTGTCCGGTCCCGGCGCACGGCTGGCAGCTCCTCGAGAACACCATGTGCCCGCGCACCGATCGCACGGCGCCGGTTCCCTGGCACACATGGCAGGTGCCGGCGGTGGCGCGCGTCACGCCGGTGCCGGCGCACGCCCGGCAGCTCTCGCGGCGCGTCACCGTAAACGCGCGCTGCACGCCGCCAAAGGCCTCCTCGAACGAGAGGTGCGCGTCCTGGTGCAGATCGGCGCCGCGCTCGGGCGCCGCGCGCCCGGTTCCGCGCTCGCTCAACACTTCGGCGAACAGGTCGCCGAACGTCGCCGAGTGATCCACGCCGCGCGACGAGAAGTCGAAACCCTCGAAGCCGCTGGGGCGTCGCTGATGCGACCCGTCGGTGCTCGCGCCGGAGTCGTAGCGCGACCGGCGCTCGGGATCGATCAGCGTCTCGTAGGCCTCCAGGATCTGGCGGAACCGCACCTCCGCCGTGCGGTCCCCCGGGTTGATGTCCGGATGGAACCGGCGCGCCAGGCGCCGATACGCCCGCTTGATGTCGGACTCGGTCGCGCTGTGCTGTAGCCCGAGAACGACGTACAGGTCCATTGTTGATTAACGATCTCTGATTATCGAATTGGTTGTTGAATGACGATTGTTGATTGTTGATTTATTGCTGATTCAAGAATCAACAATCAACAACCATTCAACAATCAACAATCCCCAAATCAAGAATGTTCTACTTCTTCTCCTCGTTCACCACTTCGGCGTCGATCACATCGCCCTCGGTGGCCGACGCACCGCCCGAACCGGCTGCACTTCCAGCTCCCGCCGAACCCGCCGACCCGCCCGCGCCGGCGGAGGCGTCCTCCGACGCGGCCGCGGTCCCGGCCTGCTTGTAGAGCGCCTCGGCCGCCCTGTGCTGCGCCTGCGTGAGCTGCTCCATCGCGCGCGTCATCCCGGCGGTGTCGTTGTTGTTCATCGCCGTCTTCAGCGACTCGATGGCGGTCTCGACGGCCGCCTTGTCAGCGGGGGCGAGCTTGGCGCCCATGTCCTGCAGCATCTTCTCGGCGGCGTAGACCGACTGGTCCGCCCTGTTGCGCGTCTCGATCTCCTCGCGCCGCTTCCTGTCCTCCTCGGCGTGCGACTCGGCGTCCTTCATCATCCGCTCGACCTCGTCCTTGCTGAGGCCGCTCGACGCAGTGATGGTGATCTTCTGCTCCTTGCCGGTGCCGAGGTCCTTGGCGGAAACGTTCACGATGCCGTTGGCGTCGATGTCGAACGTGACCTCGATCTGCGGCACACCGCGCGGCGCCGGCGGAATGCCGACGAGCTGGAAGCGCCCCAGCGTGCGGTTGTCGCGCGCCAGCGGACGCTCGCCCTGAAGTACGTGGACCTCGACGCTCGTCTGGCTGTCGGCCGCAGTCGAGAACGTCTCGCTCTTGCGCGTCGGGATCGTCGTGTTCCGCGCGATGAGCGTCGTCATCACGCCGCCCAGCGTCTCGATGCCGAGCGACAGCGGCGTGACGTCGAGCAGCAGCAGGTCCTTGACTTCGCCCGCCAGCACGCCGGCCTGGATGGCCGCGCCGACGGCGACGACCTCGTCCGGGTTCACGCCCTTGTGCGGATCCTTGCCGAACAGCTCCTTCACGATGTGCTGCACGCGCGGTATCCGAGTCGACCCGCCGACGAGCACGACCTCATCGATTTTCGCCGCATCGAGGCCGGCGTCGGTCAGCGCCTGCTTTGCCGGGCCCACGGTCTTCTGCAGCAGATCTTCGACGAGCTGCTCGAACTTCGCCCGTGTCAGCTTCATCTGCATGTGCTTCGGGCCACTGGCGTCGGCGGTGATGAAGGGCAGGTTGATGTCGGTCTCCATCACCGTGGAGAGCTCCATCTTGGCCTTCTCCGCCGCTTCCTTGAGGCGCTGCAGCGCCATGCGATCCTTGCTCAGATCGATGCCGTCGCTCTTCTTGAACTCGGCGACGATCCAGTCGATGACGCGCTGGTCGAGGTTGTCGCCGCCGAGGTGCGTGTCGCCGTTGGTGGCCTTGACTTCGACCACGCCTTCGCCGACCTCGAGGATCGAGATGTCGAACGTGCCCCCGCCGAAGTCATACACGGCGATCGTCTCGTCCTTTTTCTTGTCGAGCCCGTAGGCGAGCGCCGCAGCCGTCGGCTCGTTGACGATGCGCATCACCTCGAGGCCGGCAATCTTGCCGGCCTCCTTGGTCGCCTGCCGCTGCGCGTCGTTGAAGTAGGCGGGTACCGTGATGACCGCCTTGGTGACCGGCTGTCCGAGATACTCCTCCGCTGCCTGCCTCAGCTTCTGGAGGATCATCGCGGAGATCTCGGGTGGCGCGTACTCCTTGTCCAGAGCCTTGACGCGCACGTCATGCCCCTGGGCCTTGACGGTGTACGGCACCATCTTCATTTCTTCGCTGACCTCATCGAAGCGCCGGCCCATGAAGCGCTTGATGGAGAAAATGGTGTTCTCCGGATTGGTCACCGCCTGGCGCTTGGCCACCTGTCCCACGAGGCGCTCGCCGGTCTTGGTGAATGCGACCACCGACGGCGTCAGCCGGCTGCCTTCCGGGTTGGTGATGACGACGGGTTCACCGCCTTCCATGACGGCCACCACGGAATTGGTGGTGCCCAGGTCGAGGCCGATGATTTTGCTCATGCGCTTATTATCAAATCTGAGTGAACTACTGTCAATGTAGCGACCCGGCTCTGCCGCAGACCCGGTGATAAGTAATTCCATGACAAGTACTTGGCTCCGCTATACTGGCAGGAATGTCTGACTCCGACGCGCCCGCACCTCGTCGTAGCGGCGTCATCGTTCGCGTAGCCCAGGCCGGGTTGGTGGCGTTGTTCGTGGCGGCCGCGCTGCTCGGGACCCTGAGCGGTGTCCTCTTCGCCTTTGCCGACGACCTGCCGGAAATCAGCGCGCTCGACGACTACAAGCCGAATACCATCACCCGCGTTTTCGCCCGCGACGGGCAGGTCATCGGGGAGTTTGCCACCGAGCGACGGGTAGTGATCGCCTATGACGACATGTCGCCGTTCCTCAGGAACGCGATCATCGCGACCGAGGATGCCGATTTCGAGCAGCATTTCGGCCTGAGCGCGACGCGCATCCTGGTGACGCTCGTCAACGACGTGATCAAGGGCGAGATGGCCGGCGCGAGCACGATCACGCAGCAGCTCGCCCGCAACCTCTTTCCGATTGGGTTCGAGAAGACGGTCGAGCGGAAGATCAAGGAAGCGATCATCGCGATCCAGCTGGAGCGCCGCTACACCAAGCGCGAGATCTTCAGCTTCTACGCCAACCAGATCATTTTCGGGCACGGCGCCTACGGCGTCGAATCGGCGTCACGGATGTATTTCAACAAGTCGGCGAAGGAGCTGACGCTCGAGGAAGGCGCGATGCTGGCGGCGATCATCCAGGCGCCTGCCCGGCTGAGCCCGTTCGTCGATCCGCGGCGGACGCTGACGCGCCGCAACTACGTGCTGCAGCGCATGGCCGACGAGGGGCTCATCTCCGCCGAGGACGCGCGCGCGGCGAGCGCGCGTCCGCTCGTGCTCGGCGGGCGTCAGATCCCCGATCGCTCGATTGCGCCCTATTTCGTGGAAGACATCCGCAAGGAGCTCGAGCAGAAGTACGGCGCCAAGGCGCTGTATGAAGCGGGGCTGCGCGTGCAGACCACGCTCGACGCCGAGCTGCAGCAGGCCGCGAATGTCGCGGTCGACCGCGGGCTGCGCCGGATCGACAAGCGCCGCAGCGGCTACCGTCGTCCGGCGCGCAACGTCCTGGCCGAAGGTCACGCGCTGGACCGCTTCACGACGGATCGGTGGACCCGCCCGATCGCCCCCGGCGACGTCGTCCCGGCCGTCGTGATGGACGTGCCCGGGCGGGGGAACACGGGGAGCGCGCGCATCCGCATCGGCGCGCACCAGGTCGAGTTGCCGAGAGCTGGTTTCGCGTGGACGCGGCGCACGTCGGCGGCGGAACTGTTCAAGGTCGGCGACCTCATCGAGGTCGAGGTCCGCACGCTCGAGACCGACGTCCCCGAGACGGTGTTCCTCGAGCAACCTCCGTCGGTGGAGGGCGCGCTGCTGGCTATCGACAACCGCTCCGGCCAGGTGCGCGCGATGGTCGGCGGCTTCAGCTTCGCGCGCAGCAAGTTCAACCGGGCGACGCAGGCACGCCGGCAGATGGGGTCGTCGTTCAAGCCGATCGTCTACATGGCGGCGATCGACCGCGGGTTCACCCCGGTTTCCGTGTTCGTCGACGAGCCCGTGGCGTACGACGTGGGCCCGGATCAGCCACCGTATTCGCCGCTCAATTACGACCGCAAGTACGAGGGACCAGTGACGCTGCGGCGGGCGCTCGAGCAGTCGCGCAATATCCCCGCGGTGAAGGCGATGGCGGAGATCGGTCCGCGGCAGGTCGTGCAGTACGCCGGGCGGCTCGGCTTCCCCGGAGACTACCCGCCGTATCTGTCACTCGCGCTCGGGTCTGCCGAGGCCTCGCTCGTCGAGGTGACCAGCGCGTATTCCGCGTTCCCCAACCACGGCGTGCGGATGACGCCGTACTCCGTGATCACGATTGCGGACCGTGAAGGCAACGTGCTCGAGGAGAACCGGCCGCAGCCGAACGAGGCGATGCGCGCCGACACGGCCTTCGTCATGACGAACCTGCTGCGCGGCGTCGTCCAGCGCGGCACGGCGGCCGCCGCAGCGGAGCTCGACTGGCCGCTCGCCGGCAAGACGGGGACGATGGACGAGTACACGGACGCGTGGTTCGTCGGTTTCGACCCGAACATCACGGTCGGCGTGTGGGTGGGGCGCGACGAGAAGAAGCCGATCGGTCAGAACGAGACCGGCGCGAGCGCGGCGCTGCCGATCTGGATGGACTTCATGCGGGCGTACATCGACGAGCGCGGCGACCGCACGCAGCCGCCGCAGTTCGACGCGCCGGGAAACATCGTCTTCGTGACGCTGGACTCGGGCATCAACGAGGCGTTCATCAACGGAACACAGCCGCAACAGGCGTCGTGGCCGGTCGTGCCCGCCGCGCCCCTTGCCCCAGCCGTCCCCGATCAGCCCGTGCCCGCGGCGGCCCCGCCAGCGACTCAGTAGCGCGGGCGGCTAAAGCCGGCCCCTACGTCTTGCCAATTGCTACGTCTTGCCAAATTGCCGCACGTGGGGGCCGGCTTTAGCCGGCCCGTCTACCGCTGCGCGCTGGTCGTCGTGGCCCGCATGAGCAGATCCCAGTGATCCGCCGCACGCCGGGTCACGTGAACCGTATCTTCCTCGAGCAGGAACCCGTCCTTGACGAGCGCCGCCGCGGACTGAGCGATCTGCGACATGTACGAGTCGCGCGACGGGTAGCGTTCCGCAATCGACCGCCGGGGGTCGCGCTGCGCCTCGCGCTCGGCGGCGGTGCGTGGGAACGGAACGTACGAGCCGAGCAACGGCACGATGCGGTCAGGAGCGCCGATCGCCGGCCGCCGGAAGTTCCAGCCGGGATAGGTTGCGAGCGGCACCGCCACGTCGGGCAGGCGAATGCCCGCACGTTCGTTCCCGTCGCCGTCGACTTGCGGCACGAGGAGCGGCAGCGGGGTGCCCGCCCCGGCGCCGCCACGAATGAGCTCGCTCGCGATCCTCGTGACCGGTGTCAGCG
>DATDHP010000383.1:0-4196 GCA_036521515.1 Vicinamibacterales bacterium | reverse complement strand
AATTCGGCGAGTTCACCAACACCGTCGAACACCGCTAGACCGATGGCGAGCACACCGACCGCGAGCAAAATGATGTCGATGATCTCGCCGATCCCGATGAAATGAGACCAGATCCACAGGCCGAGTACGGCTCCGATCACGGCGAGGGCTTCCGGAGTAAGCAGTTTTTCGACCTCTGCACGTGCGCTAGGCGCGAGTCGCGGGAGCGATCGGCGCATCGCCTCGCCCAATTTGTCCGGGGCAGACTAGGTCACGACCGTCGGTGCACCCATCGTGCCATTCGCCGTTCCTGAAACTGCGACCCATGCTTGTGACGGGACCATGACGCCAGGCGCGAGAGGCGGGTCGCTCTCGCAACGAAGTTGTGTTTATTTCGGGACCGGCGATCCTCGCACAGCGCAGGGCACGCGGCCGCTGCGAGTGCCGGTGACAGTGCAACCGGCGGCGTAGGACGACGACGCGGTTCGAACTCTCGTTGGGGATTCCGTTGACGAGGCTGTGGAATCAACAGGTTAGGGTTGGCGTCCCCACCGGGATTCGAACCCGGGTTTCAGCCTTGAAAGGGCCGCGTCCTGGGCCTCTGGACGATGGGGACGATTCATTCGTGATTCGTGATTGGACCGCTCTCGCTTCATCTCAACTCGCACTCAGGCTCGAATCATCAATCGCCAATCAATCACGAATCACGAATCACGAATCGCCAAAGAGTGGGCCCCCCGGGGATCGAACCCGGGACACCCTGATTAAAAGTCAGGTGCTCTACCACTGAGCTAGGGGCCCGGCACCCGGAGAACCCCCGGATTGTACCATGACGCATTCGCCCTCCTATCGCGATGGCGGCACGCTCCCGCCTCGCAACGCGCCTGGCGGCGCGTACACGCTTGGCCCTCCAGACGATGTGCCCGGCGGCGGAGGCTGCGACTGCAGCATGATCACGGAGAGCAAGAAGACCAACATCGTCGTCGCAACGACGACGATCGTATTGAGGCGTTGGCGGGCATCGACGAGCGCGGCTGCAGCCGCGCCGGCCCATATCGCCGCCGCAGGAAGGAGGACCAACCCGAACATCCCCAGCGCCAGCAGTGGACGGGCAATGTACAGCGTGGCCAGCGCGACGGCTGGTCCGACCAGCCATCCCGGCGGTCCCATGGGTGAAGGTTAACACTCCAGCCCGCTCACGGACGGCGCGAGGCGCGAACACGGCCCCAGCCGGGAACGTCCCGCGGTCGAAGCCGGGTCGTCCCTTCACCGGACCCGTATTTGGAGTGTCAATCGACTGGCGCCGCTCGCCCGCTGGGCCTTCTCACAACTGCACGATCGGCGACGAAGGTGTAAGGGTGGGATCACATTTCTGACGGTGTCGGCCCGGCAGAAGGCCGAAAGCAGCGAATGCCGAGCACACCAAGCATGCGCTTCGCCCGCCGATTACGGCGAGGCAGAAACTGTATGCGGGCCTTCCTCATCGCCCTGTTCGTCACGTGCTCGTTCTCCGCGGCCACCGCCGCGCCGGGTGTCGTCCCGCTCCGCGGTGTCGCGAGCGTCGACGGCCGCCCTCATGCCAACGTGGTGGTCTGGCTCGAGGAGGGGCCCGACGGCACACGTCCCGACACGCGGCAGCCGGTGATGGATCAGCGCAACCTGCAGTTCCTGCCGCAGGTGCTCGCGGTGCGCGTGGGCACCACCGTGCGCTTCCCCAACGAGGATCGCGTCTTCCACAACGTCTTCTCCTTCAGGGACGGCAAGAAGTTTCGACCTCGGTCTCTACCCGGTGGGAGCCGTGAAATTCGTCCGCTTCGATCAGCCTGGCGTCAGCCGGCTGTTCTGCAACATCCACCCGAAGATGGCGGCCTACATCGTCGCCGTCGACTCCTCCTATTTCGCGACGACGGATGAGCGCGGGGCGTTCAACATCGACGTACCGGCAGGCAACTACTCGTACTACGCGTGGCGCGCAGGCGGCGACCTGGTCAAGGGCACGGTCACCGTGGGAAGCGGCGCGGCGCTCGAGGTCAAGTGGCCATGAAGCGGATCCTGACGGCTCTTGCGTTCGTCGTCGCGGCAAGCACGCCGGCGCTCGCGCAGACGGTGTCGTCGGAAGTGTCCGTCACCGGCGGCGCCTCGACCGACGAGGTCACGGCCGGAGCCATGCAGGGCCGCGTGTTTGCCGACACCTCCTGGATTCGCGTGTTCGGCGAAGCGTCGTGGGCCACGGTGGCGGGACCGCAGACCGACGCCTTTGGGGCTGCGTATCCCTACGAGCGGCGTGTCGAGATCATGGACGCGTACGGTGAGAGTACCTTCCGCGGGACGCATGCCCTGGCCGGCGTGCGCGCCGGGCGCTTCCGCACGCCATTCGGCATCTACAGCGCCAGCGAACATGGATACAGCGGATTCATCCGCGCGCCGCTCATTCGGTACGCGGGATACTGGGCGCTGTCGAACACGTTCTTCGAGCACGGCGTCAACGTCGTGGCCGGCCTTCCATCCCTGCAGGCGGAATACACGGTCGGCACACCGTCCGACGTCGGCGAGGACGCCAAGAAGCAGCGACCAGGCGCGGACCAGGTGGTCCGCGTGCAGGCGTATCACGGCGGCCTCGTCGTCGGTGCCAGCCACTTCCGGACGCAGCCGTATCAACCGGCGAGGTTCGCACGCGGCCGCGCCGTCTTCAACGGCTTCGACGCACGTTGGATGCCGCGGCGGCGTCCAGATCCGCGGCGAATGGCTGGACGGCCAGCCGTTCGAGCACATGCATACCCGCGGCGGTTACGTCGATGCGTTCGTGCATCGGCGCGAGATGGGCCCCGTCACCGCGTTCGCCCGCGTCGAGGTGCTCGACTATGACGCTGGATCGCGCTCGCTCCTCGCCAAGCGCGCCAGCATCGGCGCCCGGGTGATGATCACCGACGGGCTGTGCGCCATCGTCAACGGTTCGCACCAGACCCGATCCATTTACGCTGCCTACCGCAACTCAGCGGACGTCGCCCTCACCTATACCGCCCGGTTCCCGGGGTAGGCGTTCATGGCGGTCGCGATTCCCTGGCACCGGCGCCTCGAGGCGCGCGTTCTCGCGGGTGTGATCGCGATCGTCGGGGTCTCGCTCGCCGCGCTGGCGCTGGTGACGGGCGAAGTGGTGGCGCGCCACACGATGAGCCGGGCCGGGGGCGGCCTCGCCGCCGCGCAGGCGGCCTTCACGCACCTAGTCTCCACGCAGACGGAGCTGGTTGGCGCGCAGACGCGCCTCATCACCTCCCTGCCCGTATTCCGCGCGCACATGACCGATTCCCGTCTCGCCGGCGACATCGCCACCATGTCGGCGATGGCGGAGATGTACCAAAAGGACCTCGCCGCGGCCTTCACTATCGTCTCGGATCCGCGCGGTCGATGGCTTGCGAGCCCGGGCCTTCCGCGCGACGCCGGTCACGAACGCCTCGAGGTCCTGATCAACGCGACCGCGGCAGGCCGTGCTCAGCGCGAGATTCTTGCGCTGCAAGGCAGGCTGTACATCGTGGTCACCGAGCCGGCCACCTTCGCGGACGAAGTGCTCGGCACCCTGGCCACGGGGTACGCGCTCGACAACGCGATGGCCTACGAGCTGGCGCGTACGACCGGTCGCGACGTCGCGCTCGTCGCGGGCCGGACGATCAGCGGCAGCAGTCCCGGTGCGGGGCCGCGCGCCCGCCTCGAGGAGCTCCTGCGCCGACAGCGGTCCATTCACGAATTCCGGGACCATCGACGTGATGGAGCTCGGAACCCAGGAATACGTCGGCGCCACGTTCCCGCTGACGTCGAACGCCAACCTGCCCTCCCCCGGGCGGCTGATCCTGCTCGAAAGCTGGGCGCCCACCGAAGCGTTCATCGATCAGATCCGGTGGCGCCTGCTCTGGACGGGTGCGCTGGTGTTCGCGTTTGGCGTCGGCGCGAGCCTCATCCTGAGCCGTCGCATGAGTCGACCGCTCCGCCAGATTGCCGAAGCGGCGGGAGAGATCGCCAAGGGCCGCTGGGATCGCCGCATCTCGCCCACCGGCAGCGCCGAAGCGGTGGCCATGGCGGACGCGTTCAACGATATGACGCAGAGCCTCAGCCACTGGCACGATGAAGCCCGCCAGCGCGCCGAGCAGCTCCAGGCGTCGTATCAGCGGTTCCGCGCCGTCACGCTCTCCGTGCACGATGCCATCGTCTCGACCGATGGGAAC
>DATDHP010000382.1:0-8501 GCA_036521515.1 Vicinamibacterales bacterium | reverse complement strand
TGACGCGATCGGGCGCCGCGTGCGGGAAATCGTCGAATGATCCGGCGGCGCCTCCGGCAACACCAACCCGAGAAGCTCGCGCAGGGCAAACGAATCGGCCGCCCGCCACGCGAATCGCGCGTTCGGCATCCAAGCCTTCGAGGTAGCCGATCAGCAACAGCCGGAAGTAGCGGCCCGGCGCAAGTCCCGGCCGACCGTCGTCCGCGTAGAATCGCTGGCACAGACCTTCTACGTAGCCGTCGAAATCGTGCTGATCGAGAATCTGATTCAGTCGTGTGTCGAGGCCGTTCAGTGGCTCCACATCGTCCCGTTCCCGACCGTTCCCGACCTAGGCGGGGAATGGGGCTTTTCGGAGGCGGATGGGCGCCACAGGGCGGTCTTCAGCGCTATCTGGCCTGCTGAAAGGAGGTATGGATGACTATGAACGCGGTGAAGCCGCGCGTCACGTCCTTCGCTCTACAGTTTCTTGTCGACGACCTTGAGCGCTCCATCCGGTACTACGAGAAGCTCGGCTTCGAATTCGGCGAGCCGTGGGAGGGCTTCTACGCAATTGGTGATCTGCACGGACTGGAACTTCACCTGAAGGAAGCGCCCAGGAACCAAGCCGACCGCCGGTGGCGCCGCGACAACGAGCATCTCGACGCCTCGGCCGGCGTTGATGGCATCGAACCGTTCTACGAGCAGTGCGTCGCCAACGGCGCAACGATCATCAGGCCGCTCGCGGCGACCGCGTGGGGCACGAAGGATTTCTATATCGA
Organism: Vicinamibacterales bacterium; assembly: GCA_036521515.1. Taxonomy (GTDB): domain Bacteria; phylum Acidobacteriota; class Vicinamibacteria; order Vicinamibacterales; family UBA2999; genus Gp6-AA40. Next base: position 7,743 of record DATDHP010000382.1, on the reverse strand, counting down.
GGATCCTGACGGCTACATCATCTGCTTTGGCGGCCGTCCGACGGCAGGCTAGCAAGGCAACGGACCCGACCTCGCAAGACGATGTGATCGACGAGGGGACGAGGGTCATCCGCACGTGGCGGCGCTCTCGTCGCACTCGACGACGGCCACGAACTTCCAGTCCGCGGACGGCACCGGTGCAAAGAGGAACGCCGAACGCTTGCCCGAAGCCGGATCGAGCGCCGATCGGCTGCCGGTGCCGTCCTGTCGTAACAGCTGCGCGAGTGTGGCGTCGCCGCCCTCGCGCGCTGCCATGTCCGTGAGTCGCGGCGCCTGGTCCTGGCGCGCGCGCGCGAAGTCGTAGTCGCCGTGCGGATGGCTGATGAAGACACCCGACCGGCTCACGACGAAGCCGTAGCTGCGCTCCCCGACCCGCAACTCGTCGAGCCAGCTGCGCAGCACCTCGAAGTACCTCACGGACAAGTCGAGCGTCACCACGCCGACGATCGCCTCGTTGCGCCTGATCGGCGACGAGAACGTCACCATGGGGATGTTGCCGCCCCCGACGTCGAGGTACGGATCACTCCAGGACTCGCGACCCTCTTCGAGCGGCCGCCGGTACCACGCCCACTCGCGATACATCGGCACGTATTCCGGCGGCAGCAGTTGCTTGACTTCGATCCCGTGTGCGCCTCGGAAGACATACAGGCAGAAATCCTTCTGCCCCGACACGAGCTGGTTCGGTTCGAGGGCGAGCGCCATCCCGAAGATCCGCTCGTCCTGTCCGAGCACCGCGCGCATCTGCCGCTCGAAGTCTGCCGCGTTCCAGTCGCGGCGCTGCGCGACCATCGTGCCAAGGACCGTTCCGGCCATCGCCAGGCGTCGCAGGTCGCCGTCAAGACGTTCCGCCACTTGCCCGGTCAGCGCGATCCGTGCCCGATCGCGCTCGGCCTGCATCAGAAGCGCCGCATCGTGGGCGAGACGCTCCGCGCGCGTCGCCCGCACGGCCTGCCAGGTGCTGACGACAACGCCGGCCAGGAGCAGCACCAGGAGCGCGGCCGCCGTGGCCAGCGACTTCCGGTGCCTGCGCGCGAATCGTCGTACGCGATAGATCGTGGACGGCGGACAGGCTTCGACCGGTTCGTCGGCGAGGTGACGCTCGACGTCGCGCGCCAGAGCGCCCGCCGACTCGTAGCGCAGCGTCCTGTCCTTCTCCAGGCATTTCATGACAATCCAATCGAGCTCCTCGCCGATGAGTCTCGGAACGCCTGCCGGTGCCACGGTCTGGACTGCGCCGGCGTCACCGTGAACCGGGCGGCTCGCCAGCCGCTCGCTTGGTCGCGGCGGCTGATCGTCCCTGACCAGACGCAGCGCATCGGTGATCGTCACCTCCCGCAGCATTGGTCCGAGCGGCGTCGTTCCAGTCAGCAGCCTGTAGAGCAGGACACCGAGCGAGTAGATGTCGCTACGGGTATCGACGTCCTCGGCGAGCTCCGCCTGTTCGGGCGCCATATAGTCAAGCGTCCCGAGAATCTCGCCGTACTCGGTGAGCATCGACATCTCGGTCAGCCGTTGTTCGGTCGCCTTCACCAGGCCGAAGTCGATGACCTTCGGCACCGGCATGCCGTCGCAGACCGTCACCAGAACGTTCGACGGCTTGATATCGCGGTGAATGACACCCCGCTGGTGGGCATGCTGGATGGCGCGGCACACCGGCACGAACAGCTCGAGGCGATCGCGCTGCCGCAGTTGGTGCTCGTCGCAGTACCGCGTGACGGGGACGCCGTCGACCAGCTCCATCACGAGGTAAGGCAGGCCGGTTTCGGTGGTGCCGGCGTCGAACACCTTGGCGATGTTGGCGTGATCCATCATCGCCTGCGCCTGCCGCTCGGCCTCGAACCGGGCCACCACCCGGGCGGAATCCATCCCGGCGCGAATCACCTTCACCGCCACACGCCGACGGACGGGATGCTCCTGTTCGGCCACATAGACGGTTCCCATCCCGCCTTCGCCCAAGACGTGCAGGACTCGGTAGGGTCCAACATACGAGGCACGGGCGCTCGGCACCGCGTGGACAAAAGGTCCGCTGGTGGGCAGTGAATCGGGGTCCATGACACGTGTGGTCGTTGTGGCCTGGAACGGCCTCACTGCTAGCACAGGCCGTTCCATGCCGAGGACCGCCTCGGGTTGGGCAATGCGCGTCGGCGTAGTGTCGCGGGGTCACGACATATGGTGAGCGCTGAGACGACGTGATCACCGTGCCGCGGTGGCCGGCGTTGCGCGGGGGCGGACACGCGAGGATGGGGCTCCAGGTTCTCCAGGACGTCGAGCGGACTTCGGGCCGTCTTTCGGGCCCAGCGGAAGCTCGGCCGTGCGCATCGATTATGCTGACCCGCGCTGGGTTGCACGGGCGCCCGGTATCCGTGCCACCAGCACTCACGAGGATGTGCCGTGACCGAGCCTACCGAAGATTTCGCCGCGATGTTCGAGGCGTCGATCCAGGCGAAGCGCGTCGAGAAGGGCCAGACCCTCGAGGGCACGATCGTCGCGATTGGCGCGGAGGTGGCGTTCGTCGACGTCGGCGGCAAGGGCGAAGCCACGATAGCCATCGACGAACTGAAGGACCGCGAAGGCCATCTCGAGGCGGCAGTCGGCGACCGCATTCAGGCGATGGTCGTGTCGACCGTGGGAGGGCTGATACTTTCCCGAAAGCTGGCGCGAGGGGCCGCGACCGAGCGGCAGCTCGAAGACGCGTTCCACACCGGTCTTCCGGTGGAAGGCAAGGTCGAACGGGCGGTGAAGGGCGGGTACGAGGTGCGCATCGGCCGGCAGCGCGCCTTCTGCCCGATCTCTCAGATCGACACCCTCCGGACGGACCCGTCGGCGCACGAAGGCCATGTCTACGAATTCCGGATCACCGAGTACAAAGAGGGCGGCAGGAACCTCGTCGTCTCGCGCCGTGCGCTTCTCGAGGAACAGCAGCGGGCGAGCGCCGCCGAGGTCAGGCGCTCGATCGTCGCCGGCGCGGTGATGACCGGGCGCGTCACCTCGGTGCGCGAGTTCGGCGCGTTCGTGGACCTGGGTGGCGGCGTGCAGGGCTTGCTGCACGTCTCGGAGATGGGATGGTCCCGCGTGTCGGACACGTCGCAGGTCGTCAAGCCCGGCGAGGAGATCACCGTCAAGGTCCTGCGCGTCGACGATGACAAGCAGAAGATCTCCCTCGGGCTGAAACAGCTCACCGAGGATCCGTGGTCGGGAGTCCACGACACGTACGAGATTGGCCAGGTGCGCACAGGGCGCGTGACGCGCATCGCGGAGTTCGGGGCGTTCGTCCAGCTCGAGCCGGGGGTCGAAGCGCTGGCGCACGCGTCCACGTTCGCTCCGACCGGGCGATCGGAGAGCTGGCACCGCTCGGTCGCGCCAGGGATGACGGGAGCATTCGAGATCCTGAGCATCGACCTCCAGAAGAAGCGGATCGGCGTCGCGCTCGTTCCGGAGGGCTCGGCGCGCGCCGGTGGGACGCCACCCTCGCAACCGGAGATCGTGCCGGGCGCGCGCCTCACGGGAAAGGTCGAGCGTTACGAGCAATTCGGCGTGTTCGTGTTCCTTACCCCGGGACGCACTGGTCTCATCCCGGTGAGCGAGACCGGCGTTGCCAGGGCGGATATCGCTCGAACGTTTCCGATCGGCGCCGACGTCGAGGTCGTCGTGCTCGAGGTCGATCCGTCGGGCCGCCGCATCCGTCTCAGCGCCAAGGCGGTCCTCGACGCGCACGAGGCCGAGGAAGTGCGTGAGTACACCGAGCGCGGGGATCTCGCGCCGACCGAGGGCTTCGGATCGCTCGCCGACAAGCTCCGCGGCGCACTCGAGCCGCGGGAGAAGTGAGGTGTCTTACGTGAGGGAGCTGCTCCCCGGTATCGACCTCGAGAGCTTGATCTCCCGCTTCGGCCCGATACCGGCGGAACGAGCGGTCCGTATGCGGCGCCGGAGATCGCCACGACGCGGCGGGCGCTTCCAATCGAGAGGTGGACGGGTCATGACGAGAATGGCCATGGCCGCGCCTTCGCCACGAGCAGCGTCAGGTCATCCTCCTGTTCGCTGCCGCTGAAGTGAGCGCACCTCTTCCACGATCGCCCCGAGGAGCTCCCGCGGCGGCCGATCGCGATGGGGACACGCGGTCGCAATGAGACGCGACCGGCCGAATTACGACCCGCCTCGCGGGGTCGTTACGAGGTGGCGGCGCTCGCGCGCATGGCCGCCATCTCTTCTCGATTGGGCCCGTACAGGCCAGGCGCCTTGCCTCCGGCGAGCCGGCACATCAGGCTGAGCTGACCGCGGTGATGGATGCCGTGCGAGACGATGGCAGTCCACAAGATGTCTCGAATCGCCATCGGGCCGGTAAAAAAGGGCATCGACCGCTCGAGATCTTCAGGCTTCAGCTTCCGGATCCGCGCGACCGCCTCCCGGTGAATTCGCTCATAACCCGGCGCGAGCTCTTCCACCGTGCGCGGGCGTTCGATGTTCGGCGGCTTCGCATCCATAGCGAACTGGCCCCTCTCGATGCCGTAGCTCATATACGCGTCACCTTCAGCGAGATGCCACGCGAGCTCCCCGAGGGAGCGGCCGCCTGTATCGGGCCGGAAGTCGTACTGCGTCGCAGGCAGTGCCCGCAACAGCTTCACGGTGTTTTCGGCCTCGCGATCCCACGCGTTCAGAAACATTTCGAGTTCGTTCATCGCCATCTTGGCACCTCCTCGACGCGGGACGCGAACTGCGGACCGCGCCGCGACCATCGTCATCGTACTCTCACTCGTGACCAGTCAGTGAGCAGCTTTCGCCATCTGGAGCAGCGTCGTGACGGTGCGCCAGTTGCGTGCCGTGGCTGCCACGCCAAGGAGCCTCTCCGCGCGCTGCGCCAGCGTGGAGGCCCCGAATCCGTCTGGAGTGTAAAGATAGAAAACGCGTCCCTTCAGCTCGAAGCGCTCGGTCCTCGTCTTGAGCGCCTGGCATGCTTCCAGATTCGGTGTCCTGGGTGGCTCGGCGAGAAAGAAGAGGTGCAGACTCCTGGGATTCTCGCTGGCCTGCGGGAACGGGTTGGCAGCCGCGGCGTCTTCCAGCTCGGCGCGCGTCAGCACGAGCACGCGCGGCTCGAAGCCATGACTCTTCGATACGGCGACGGCGAGCCGCTTCGCCAGGCGCCCGACATCGGACAGCGCGCTGCGAAAGATCGCATTACCGCTCTGAATGTAGGTTTGCACATCGAGGCAGCCGTTCTGCTTGAGCACCAGCTTGAGCTCTTTCATTGGCAGCATATGGCTGCCAACGACGTTGATGCCGCGAAACAGAGCCACGTAAGTGTTCATCGATCTGGTCAAACAGCTCCGCTCTCCGACTTTTCGCGCGCTGAGATCATACGTTCGGATCGCCGTTACCGGACGGGTGCAGGAGAGATGCCACGACGCGACTCGGCCGGATCGTTCGTCAACCGTGAAGCGAACCCGTCAGATTCGCGGCCGTCGCCGGAAACCGCGGGTTTCGATATCCGGAGCCGTGTGCGGCGACGTCGAATGACGCGCCGACCGGTCGGCAGTGCCGAACCACCGGCAGATCACAGTAAATCCTCGAGTTCAGATGCTGGTGCCCTTCGACAACTCCCCTTTGTGACGTGTCTCGGCGGGTGTTCGGCGCAACGAGGCGATGGACAGGAAATTGCTCCAGTCATGAGCTCCGGGTCAGTGCAGTAGCGAAGCTCCGCCTCAAACCGACGAGTGGATCGGCGGATCTTCGCTACTAGATGCGCGGGCGCCGTGGCGCCCGCGCCTAGGACAGATCCTAAGGCGAACGATCAGAAACTTGCTTCATCTGTCACGACTCAGGCCTTAGGAGATGTCTAGTCAGGAAGATTCAATGACCATTGTGCGAGAGCCGCGCGATGACACTGCCGTCGTTCACGTAGAGGGTTCTCTCCGTGCGCCGGTCAGCGCCGAGCTGCGACCAAAGGTCCAGGCGCTCCTGCGCCGTGGCAAGCGAAAGATCGTCGTGAGCCTGGCGGGAGTGTCGGATCTCGACGCGGCCGGGGTCGGCGAACTGGTCCACGCGTACAACGTGACGGTTGCCGCGAACGGCATCCTGCGCATTACCCAAGCCTTCGGAAGAGTGCGCGAGCTCCTCGCCCGGGTTGGCCTTCTCGATCTTCTCCACGTGGAGAGGGAGCTTCCGTACGGGGGCGACATCGGCGCGCTCGACCGCCAGGAGCCCGAGGACGGGCAAGGAAGATGACCACTCGCGCCAAGCCCGTCCCGCTTTACATCGACCGGGTCGCGCGCGACGATTCGGGTCGCCGGCACAGCGCGCTACCCGACGACCTTCTGCAGGAGACGACGCAGCGCCTGGCGCTGTTCTGTGCGGTTGGCGCCGGAACCTGGACGATCGTCGTGGTCATGGCGAATGTGCTGCGGCCTGCGAGCGTGCCCACGCCGTTTCCATGGCCGGGGAATTTCATCGGCGCCCTCATGATCGTGACTCTCGCGGCCGGCTTCTTCCACGTCAGGCGCCGGGCTGCGCGGGAGGGCGAACGCACCCTCGACCTCGGTCTGGTGTTGCTCGTCGTCAACGCATTGTCCATTGCGGTCATCAACGAGTGGGTGCCCTCGTTTCCCGACAGGCGATATGTGTCCTGGAACACGATCCTGATCCTCGTGTATGCCATGGTGGTCCCGACAGCGCCGCGCAGGATGGTCGCCGCGTGCCTCGTGGCTGCGTCGATGGACCCGCTGGCGATCGGCATCGCGAACCTGCGTGGACTGATGGCGCCGGGCTTCGGCAGGGGCATCCTGCTGTACTACCCGAACTACCTGTGCGCCGTCATCGCGGTGCTGCCATCGATAGCGCTGCATCGCATGGGACGTACGATCAGCAGCGCGCGTGAGCTGGGCAGCTACGAGCTCGTCGAGAAGCTCGGCGAAGGGGGAATGGGCGAGGTCTGGCGCGGCGAGCATCGACTGCTGGCCAGGCCGGCCGCCATCAAGCTCGTGCGTCCGGAGATGCTGGGCCTGACGAGCGAGCAGAACCTTCGCGTGCTGCGTCGATTCGAGCGTGAGGCGCAGGCCACCTCCGTCCTCAACTCGCCGCACACGATCGATCTCTTCGACTTCGGTCTCACCCGCGACGGGGTGTTCTATTACGTGATGGAGCTGCTGATTGGACGCGACCTCGAGTCGCTGGTTCGCGACTTCGGCGCGCTGCCTGCCGATCGCGTCACCTATCTGCTGCGCCAGGTCTGCCACTCGCTGGCTGAAGCGCACAGCCGTGGCCTCGTGCACCGCGACATCAAACCCGCGAACGTGTACGTCTGCCGCATGGGCCTCGATTACGATTTCGTGAAGGTGCTCGATTTCGGCCTGGTGAAGTTCAGCGGCCCTGAGGCCATTCGCGGCGCTCTCCTCTCGACCGAGCAGATGACCTCGGGCACCCCCGCATACATGGCTCCCGAGGTGATCCTGGGCGAGGGCCACGTCGATCAGCGCGCGGACGTCTATTCGATCGGATGCCTCGCGTATTGGATGCTGACCGGCCATCTCGTCTTCGAAGCGGAGTCGTCGATGAAGATGCTGATGGCGCACCTCGAGCGAGCGCCGGTGCCGCCGTCGGAGCGAACCGAGCTGCCGATTCCTCGCGAGCTGGATCAGATCGTCCTCGCCTGTCTTGCCAAGGATCCCGGCGAGCGTCCGCAGAATGCCGAAGCGCTGTGGGAGATGTCGCTCG
>DATDHP010000381.1:0-8190 GCA_036521515.1 Vicinamibacterales bacterium | reverse complement strand
CAAGTCGGTCGTCGCACGCCTCTCCCAGCCGTTCTTCCGCGGGCAAGGCGGCGGCTCCACGTTCCCCATCCGGATTGCAGGCCCGCGGAGCAAGCCGTCGTTCGGCCTCGACGTCAAGCGCGTGTTCACGAAGGGCTAGTTCCTGCCCGGGTAGCGCGGGGCTTCAGCCCCCGCGGCTGTTCCTTCTGCCTGGAACGGATCGCGGGGGCTAAAGCCCCCGCGCTACGGAACCAGCCGATCAGAGAAATGTCAGCGGATCGATGCCGTACTTCGCCGGATCGAGCGGAGCCTTCACCGACTGTGGCTGGTCCTCCGACGCTTCCCACAGGCTTACGTCGTACGGCCGGTCGAGGCGAGCACCATCGGCGCCGGCAATCACGCGCACCTGCGGGCGGTACGGATCTGGGGCGTAGGTCTTGATCACGACCGCGATCTCCCCGGAGTCGAGCCGCACGAGGTTGCCGGCCGGATAGATGCCAACGAGCTGGGCAAACCGGCGAACGAGGTGGTGATCGAACTGTGCCCCGTCGTTGCGCTGCAGTACGGCCAGGATGCGATCGGTCGGGAACGCCTCCTGGTAGATGCGCTGAGAACGCATTGCGTCGTACACGTCGGCAATGCCGCACAGCACGGTTCCCAGGTTCAGGTGCGGCCGGCTGACGTTGACCGGGTACCCGGTGCCGTCGGCACGCAGGTGATGTTCGAACGCCACGATCGGCGCGAGCGTCGGGATATCGGGTGTGTGACGCAGAATCTCGGCGCCTTCCACGGTGTGGCGCTTGAGGATCTCGAACTCCTCGTCGGTCAGCTTTTCCGGCTTGTTCAGGATTTCCGACGGTGTCTTGACCTTGCCGATGTCGTGCATCAGCGCGGCGAGGCCGAACTCGCGCAGCAGCGCGCCGTCCACGCCAAGGCCGCGCGCCTGGCCCATCGTCAGAATCGAGACATTCACCATGTGCGTGAACGTATAGTTGTCGTAATTCTTCAGCGCGGTGAGCGCCATCAGCGCAGTGCGATTCTGCGCGACCGCCTGCGCCAGCGAATCGACCATTCCCCGTGCCGCGTCGGCGTCCGGGGCGCCTTCGACCCTGGCGCTGTCCCAGAGCGTCCCGGCCACTGACACCGCATCGTCATAGAGCCGGCGGAACGTCGCCACGTCGCCGAAGGCATGTTCGATCCGCTGCTCGACCTGCAGGCGTCCCACGCGAATGTGCGGCAGACGCGCCAGCGCGGCGGCAGCGTCCCTGGATTCGCCTCTCGTGACGCCCTGCACGAGCTCGGTCAACTCTTCCAGTTGCACGCCGCGGTCGATCACGATCCGCTCGATGCCCGACTGCTGGAGTCTCCGCATCAGCTCGCCCATGTTCTCGGCGGCGCGCGGCACGGGACTGTCACCCACGACCAGCTCATCTCCGACGATGCCAATGGCAATCGACGGGGTCGACGCATGGACTTGTGTCAGCGTCTCCCCCAGGACGGCGACAGTGCGGATGACGAGCGGGTGATTCGCCGCGTACAGCTGGGTGCCCCGCAGGGCGGCGGCGAGGCGGCGGACGAGCTCTTCGGCCAGCCGGGCGCGCGGGTTGGCGCTCATGACCGCGCTCGCTCCCGCCGGGCACTCAGCCCGATCTGCGCACGCGCGGCGTGTCGCACGCCGCGGCTGCCGTGGGCCACGGCGTCCTCCAGCACCTCCAGCGTTTCCGGCGCGCCGATGCGCCGCAAGGCGGTGGCCGCGGCCTGCCGCAGCGCAGCGGTGCGATACGGCGCCCACCACTCGCCTCGATGCAGCACGGTGCGGAGCGTGCGCGTCGACTCCTTGTGAGCGCTCAGTCCGCCCAGCGCCTCGATAATCCGGGCGTGGACCGCGACCAGCTTGCCACGCGGCGCCGTGTGGGTGAGCACGTAACACAGCAGGGGAATCACCTTGTCGTCCCTGAGGCCGATGAGCTCCTGCAGCACGGTGTCGCGCGACGTGCTGCCCGCGACGAGCGCGCGCTCGAGGACCGCGTAGGCGTCGTGAGTGGCGATCTGCACGATCGCACGGATCGACTCGCGCTGCACCTGCGGATCGGCATCGTCGAGCATCGAGGCCAGCTCCGGCAGCGCCTCACGTCCACCGAAGACGCGCAGCAGATCGATGGCCATGCGACGTACCGCCGGGTTCATCGAATTCTTCAATCGCTCGACCGACTGCCGTCCGGCGGCGCCGAAGGCGAGCAGCAGCTCCCGCAGGCGGAGGATCACGCGATCGTTGTCTTCCACCGCCAGCGATTCGGCCAGCGGCCGCGCGATGCGCGGTCCGATGGCCTGGCACAGCCTGTTCAGGGGGTCGGCGTCGCCCTCTTCCGACTTCCGCAGGCAGGTGACGATGTTGCGCACCAGCGGGCCGCTCGCGAGCTGGTTCAGCGCCGACTCCGCCGGCGATGCCAGGCCCTCGCGGCCGCCCTCTCCCTTCTCGGTCACGATCGCGTCCACCAGCCGTTGTGCGTCGCTCACCTCGCCAAGCAGCACACGGCGCTCGACCTCGACGACAGCGGTCGTTGCGACCGCCTCCCACTTCGAAGGTTCGTTCTCGAGGCGAAGCAGATCCTGCAGCAAGCTCAGGTCGAGCTGCCGCACCGCGCTGTCCGAGACGGAGGCCAGCCACTCCTGCACGCGTTCAGGCGGATCGTCGGAGACACGATCGACCTCGATCGCCTGCGTGCGTGCCCCGGACAGCTCCCTGCCGTAATCGGCGGACACGTATTTCTCGTCGGTGTACGACGTGAGCATCGAGGCGGCCGACTGCCAGAGCTCCTCGAAGCCGCCTTCGGCTCCGAGCGGCGTCTCGCTCGCCTCCGCCTTGGCGAGCTCCAGCAGCCGCTCCTGGTGCTCGGATTCGGCGACGAGCGCCTGGAACGCCTGGGCGAGCCGCTCGGTCGCTCCGCGCTCGTTCACGACGGAGTTGGCCACGAATGACGCAACCCGGGCGTCGCCCATGCGATCGACGACGGTCCTTTCCCCGGCGAGCGCCAGCATCATCTCCGGCGTGAGCCGCGGCGCGGCGTCCGCCACCGTCTCGAGAATGCGTTCGGCCTCCTGCGGCCCGCGCTTGGATGCGACCTCGAGCGCCCGGCGCAGGAGTTGAATGAGCGCCGCCGCGCGCGCCCCGATGGTGGCGCCCCCGGCATCGGGTGTTTCCTGCAATGTATCGATGAACTCGCGAAGGCGGGCGGGATCGCGGAACACTTCGATCATCGACGCAATGGCACGATCGTCGAGCGTCGCGGCATCGCTCTGCAGGCAGTGTGCAATGATGCGGCTCCACTCGGCCTTGTCGCCGCCGGCGCGCTCGCGCAGCACCTCTGCGTAGTCGATCTCGCGGATCTCGAAGTGGTCCCGGCCCGAGGCGACCCACGCCTTCCCAATCCCGCCCCCGCCCATCAGGTCATCCGGCGTACGCCCGAGCAGACCGAGCAGGGCGTGCCAGTCCCGGGCATCGGCGGCCTGGTCGATCGTCAGCGATCCGATCAGGCGGTCGTGAAAGAGCGAGGCGAGCTCAACGATGGCCGCGTCGGGCCGGCTCGGCGCCTTTCCGTCGATCACCAGCAGGTCGGGATGCACCGTCAGGGTGACGTCACCGCTGGTCGTCAGTCGCGCCGCCGCCGCAACCACGCGCACGAGCGAGCTTTGAATGGCAGGGTGTGTCGCCGGGTACAGCGAGACCGAGCGGACGGCCGCCTTGCACGTGCGCGCGAATTCCGCGAGCACGGCGCTCTGGTCGGCCGACATCCGTTCGGTGGTTGGGACGGTCGCCATGCGGTCTTCCAGGCCCTGATGAAGCCGGCCCCCACGTCCGTTTGTTTCCTCTCCGTACGCAGGGCCGGCATTAGCCGGCCCTCACAAGCTCGGGTGAGGGCGCGGGCGCGGGACGGACCTTCAGGGGAATTATCGGATGATCTGTGATGCCCTATCAGGCTTCGGGCTCCGGCTCCGGGCTCCTGGGCCCGCTGCCACCGGGCCGACGGCGGAATTCCGCGGCCTGCGCCCCCCATACGGCCCGAAGCCCGAAGTCCGGAGCCCGGAGCCTATACAATGCAGTCTACGCATGAGCTTCGTTGACGTCATCGCGAAGAAGCGCGATGGGTACGCTCTCTCTCGCGACGACATCAGCCAGTTCGTGGCCGGTGTGACCACGGGCACCGTCCCGGACTACCAGGCGTCGGCGCTCCTGATGGCCATTGTCCTGCGCGGGATGACCGACCAGGAGACCGGCTGGCTGACCGACGCCATGGTGCAGTCCGGCCAGCGGGTGGATTTGTCCGACATTCCCGGCGTGAAGGTCGGCAAGCACAGCACGGGCGGCGTCGGTGACAAGGTGTCCATCGTCCTGGCGCCGGTCGCCGCGGCGTGCGGCGTTGTTGTACCAAAAATGTCGGGGCGTGGGCTCGGACACACCGGCGGGACCATCGACAAGCTCGAGTCGATTCCCGGCTACCGCATCGACCTGAGCATCGAGGAATTCAAGCAGGTGCTCCGCGAGGTCGGCACCTCCATCATCGGACAGACCGAATCGCTGGCGCCAGCCGACAGGACGCTGTATGCGCTGCGCGACGTGACCGCGACGATCGAGAGCATTCCCCTGATCTCGGCGTCGATCATGAGCAAGAAACTGGCCGAGGGGAGCAACGCGCTGGTGCTCGACGTCAAGTGCGGCGACGGCGCCTTCATGAAGGACGTGGAGCAGGCCATGCAGCTGGCGCGGTCGATGGTCGCAATCGGCACCCAGGCCGGCGTGCGGACCGAGGCGTTCATCACCGACATGGAGGCGCCGCTCGGGCGCGCGATCGGCAACGCGCTGGAAATCACGGAGTGCCTTGACGTGCTGAAGGGAAAGGGTCCACCCGACCTCACGGCCGTGGTTGCGCGCCTCGCATCGCGGATGCTGGTGCTCGGCGGCATGGAGACCGTCGAGCATGCCGCGCGGGTTCGAGTGCAACAGGCGATCGATTCCGGCCAGGCATTGGATCGGTTCGCGCGCATGACCGAGCGTCACGGAGGCGATCCGCGGATTGCTGAGGACTACAGCCGGCTACCCGCCGCGCCGGGGCGCGAGCGGGTGCGCGCACCGCGCTCCGGCTACGTGACGCGGGCGCGTGCGGAAGCCTTCGGCCGCGCGAGCAACGCCCTCGGGGCGGGCCGTTCGAAGGTCAGCGATCCGGTGGACCATGCCGTGGGCGTAGTGCTGAGCGTGAAACCTGGCGATCGCATCGAGGAGGGGGATTCGCTCGTCGAGATTCATCACCGGGACGGCACTGGCCTCGACACCGCGGTCGCGCTGTGCCGCGGGGCCTTCGAGATCGGGGAGGCGCCTCCGCCGAAACGGGAGAAGGTGCTGGCGGAGGTCAGATGAGCGATAGCGTGCAGTCGAGGGCCGAGATCGGGCCGGCTGAAGCCCGCCCCCACGACATGCCTCAGCCGGGCCGACAGGAATGGACGCGTGCCGACCTATTGGTCCTCGGAGGATTGGCGGCGATCGCTGCCGTGGCGATCGCCCTTGGCTTTGCCGGCGCGGGGCGCGTCCAGCCGGTCGCCGGCCTCGCCCTCGTCCTGGCTCTCGCGTACTGCATGTCCTCCGCGCGTCGCGCGATTGACCACCGCACCGTCGTGTGGGGTCTGACCCTCCAGTTCGTGTTTGCGTTGATCGTCCTGAAGACCACCGTGGGCCGGCAGGCGTTCCAGGCGGCCGGCGCAGTCATCACGCGCGTGCTCGATTTCGCGTTCGTGGGCTCCTCGTTCGTGTTCGGCCCGCTCGGCAACCGCGAAGCCTGGCCGAAGATCATGACGGCCGTGCTCGGCGAGGAGGGCGTGCAGTACGGCGTCATCTTCGCGTTCCAGGTGCTGCCCACCATCATCTTCATCGCGGCGCTGTTCGCGATGCTCTACTACTTCGGCGTGATGCAGGTGATCGTGCGCGCCTTCGCCCTCGTGATGCGCCGATTCATGCGCGCGAGCGGGGCCGAAACGCTCAACGTCGCCGCCAGCATCTTCATGGGGCAGACGGAGGCGCCGCTGACCATCCGGCCATTTCTGCCGCGGATGACGGAATCGGAGCTGATGACGGTGATGACCGCCGGCATGGCGCACATCTCCGGCGGGATCATGGCCGCCTACATCCTGTTCGGCATCGAGGCCCAGCACCTGTTGACCGCGGTGATCATGACGGCCCCCGGCACGCTCATGATGGCCAAGATCTTCGTGCCCGAGACGCGCGTGCCCGAGACCATGGGCACGGTGACGCTGCACATCGAGAAAACGGACGTGAACGTCATCGACGCGGTCGGGCGCGGAACGGGCGAGGGGCTGCACCTTGCGCTGAACGTCGGTGCGATGCTCATCTCGTTCCTCGCACTCGTGGCGCTCCTGAACGCCGCGCTCGGCCTGATCGGCGGCTGGATCGGCATCGACCTCAGCATGCAGCGCATTCTCGGTGTCGTCTTCGCGCCCATCGCGTGGAGCCTCGGCGTGCCGTGGCCGGACGCTCCCGTCGTGGGCAACCTGCTTGGCACGCGCATGGTGCTCAACGAGTTCGTGGCCTACTCGCAGCTCGGGGCGCTGAAAGGCATGCTCGACCCGCGCTCCTTCACGATTGCGACGTTCGCGCTCTGCGGCTTCGCCAACTTCAGCTCGATCGGGATTCAGATTGGTGGCATCGGCGCGCTGGCGCCCGAACGCCGGCACGACCTGGCGCGCCTCGGGCTGCGCGCGATGATCGCCGGGACGTTCGCCAATTTCGTGACCGCGACGATTGCCGGGATGCTGCTGTGAACGCCCGGGACTCGTCGTACGACCGCGTCGAAGAGGCCGCGGCCGCGCTCCGCGCGCGCTGCGCGACGCTGCCCGACACGGCCATCGTCCTCGGCTCGGGCCTCGGCGATTTCGCCGATACGCTGCGCGACGCCATTGCCACGCCGTACGGCGACCTGCCGCACTGGCCGGCGTCAAAGGTCGTGGGCCACGCCGGCCGCCTGGTGATTGGCCACGTCGCCGGCCACCAGGTGGCGGCGCTGTCGGGGCGCGCGCATTTCTACGAGGGTCACGACCTGTCGACCGTCGTGTTCGCCACGCGGGTGATGGGCCGGCTCGGCGTGCAGCAGATCATCCTGACCAACGCCGCCGGCGGCATCAACACGCTGTTCTCGCAGGGCGCCCTGATGATCATCGACGATCACATCAACCTGCTCGGGAGCAACCCGCTCGTCGGTCCCAACGACGAGCGCTTCGGGGCGCGGTTCCCCGACATGAGCGAGGTGTACTCGCGCCGGCTGCGCGACAGCGCGATGGCCGCGGCCAAGGCGAAAGGCGTACCTGTCTCGCACGGCGTGTACGTGGCGGTGCACGGACCGAGCTACGAGACGCCGGCGGAGATCGGCTTTCTCCGAACCATCGGCGCCGATGCCGTCGGCATGTCCACCGTGCCCGAAGCCATCGCCGCGCGCCACATGGGCATGGAGGTGCTCGGCATCTCGTGCATCACCAACATGGCCGCGGGCGTGCTGCCGCAGCCGCTGGTGCACGACGAGGTGATGGAGACCGCGCGCCGCGTGCGCGGGTCGTTCATCACGCTGCTGGAGGGCATCATTGAGCGTCTCTAAGAAGCCGGCGGCGGGCAGCCGGCAGCCGGCAGCAGGGCTGCTCTCGGCCGCGCGCCAGGCGCGGCGCCGCGCGCGCGCGGACTACTCCGGCTTCAAGGTCGGCGCCGCGCTCGAAACCGCCGACGGCACGATCATTACCGGCTGCAACATCGAGAACGCGACCTACGGCCTGACGATGTGCGCCGAGCGCGTCGCGATGTTCAAGGCGCTCTCCGAAGGCCATCGCCGCTTCCGCCGCATCGTCGTCGTCGCCGACACGCAGGAATCGACGCCCCCGTGTGGATCGTGCCGGCAGATTCTCTGGGAGTTCGCCGGTGATATCGAAGTCATCCTCGCGAATCTGCAGCGCGAGACGGCACGGTATCGCATGAGCGAGCTGTTGCCGTTGCCGTTCGATGCACGGCTGCTGTAGCCGGCTGCCTGCTATCATCGACCGAGATGCTTCCCACCATCGAATGGAAAGACGATGCCGTCGTCATGATCGACCAGCGGAAATTGCCGGCCGTCGAGGTGTACGTCTCGTGCAAGACGGCGCCTGAGGTGGCCAGGGCGATCA
>DATDHP010000380.1:0-1770 GCA_036521515.1 Vicinamibacterales bacterium | reverse complement strand
AGCGCGCCGCACAGCAGGAGCGTGCGGCCCGACGTGCTCAGGACGTCGGCGAAGTCCTGGATCGCGTGCAGGCCGGTCGCATCGATCGCCGTCATGTTGCGCAGCCGCAATATGACGACCGGCGTCAGGGTCTCGACATGCGCGCGCAGGTCCGTCAGCTTGTCGGTCGCGCCGAACAGGAACGGGCCGTGGATACGGAAGATCGTGACGTAGTCCGGAATGTGCTTGTCCTGCAGCGTGTGCGCGCGGCCGCTGTCGATGTAATCGCGCGTCACCCGCGACACGGTCGTCGTCGCCGTGACGCGGCGGATGAAGAGCAGCGCGGCCAGAATCATGCCGGCCTCGACCGCCACCGTGAGATCGGCCAGCACGGTCAGCGCGAACGTCGCCATCCAGACGAGCCGGTCGGCCCATCCCGCCTTCCAAAGCTCGGGGATCTCGCGCCATTCGCCCATGTTGTAGGAGACAACCATCAGGATCGCCGCAAGGATCGCCATCGGGATGGCCCCGGCCAGCGGCGCCGCGACGAGCAGGATCACGAGCAGCGTGACCGCGTGGATCATTCCCGCGACTGGAGACTTGGCGCCGGACCGCACGTTGGTGGCGGTGCGTGCAATCGCGCCGGTGGCAGGGAGCCCGCCGACCAGCGGCGACGCGATGTTGGCCACCCCCTGGGCGAATAGTTCGACGTTCGAGTTGTGGCGTGTGCCCGCCAGCCTGTCGGCCACGACCGCGGACAGCAGTGATTCAATCGCGCCGAGCATGGCGATCGTCAGCGTCGGCGACAGCAGCGTCAGGATGAGATCGGCGCGGAAATCCGGAAGCCGGATCGCGGGCAGCTCCGAGGGAATGCCGCCGAAGCGCGTGCCGATGGTTTCCAGCGGAAGTCCCGCCACGCTGACGACGACGGTGCCGGCGACCAGCGCCACGACGTAACCGGGCACACGCGGGACAAGGCGATTCCACACGAGGATCAGCGCGATGACGCTGACGGCGACCACCGTGGTGACGGGAGACGCCGCGCGCGCGTTTGCCGTCAGGACCACGAGGCGTTCGATGAACTCACCGGGCACGCTCCCGAGCGTGATGCCGAAGAAGTCCTTGATCTGCGTGCTGGCGATGACGAGGGCGATGCCGTTGGTGAAGCCGATGACGACGGGACGCGGGATGTACCTGACGGCCGTCCCGGTGCCTGTCAGGCCCATGACGACGAGGATCACTCCCGCCATCAGTGTGCACATGAACAGGCCGTCGACGCCGTATTGCGCGACGATCCCCGAGACCACCACCACGAACGCGCCAGTGGGCCCACCGATCTGTACGACCGATCCGCCCAGGGCGGAGATGACGAAGCCGGTGACGATCGCGGTGTAGATGCCCGCCTGGGGCGGCAAGCTCGACGAGATGGCGAACGCCATCGCCAGCGGCAGCGCGACCAGCCCGACCGTGACGCCGGCAATCAGGTCCGACGTGAACGTGCGGACCGAGTAACGCCGCAGCGCAAGGACCGAGGCAGGTAACCAGCGGTGAGCGTGGTGCCGGTTAGTGCGGATGTCGCTTATTTTAGAGCCGTTCATGACGTGGGGGCCGGCTGAAGCCGGCCCGAAGTTCGCCCATTCGGTCGGGCCGGGTAGCGAAGCTCCGCCTCAAACCGACGAGTGGATCGGCGGATCTTCGCTACTAGATGCGCGGGCGCCGTGGCGCCCGCGCCTAAGACAGATCCTAAGGCGAACGATCAGAAACTTGCTTCATCTGTCACGACTCAGGCCT
>DATDHP010000379.1:0-39049 GCA_036521515.1 Vicinamibacterales bacterium | reverse complement strand
GGCGCGCCGCAGCGGTGGCGTGGCGCGCCACGCGGGGAAGGCCGCCCTGGCGGCGGCGACGGCGGCGTCGACGTCGCGTGCGTCGGCGAACGGCACGACGCGCACGACCTGCCCGGTCGCGGCGTTGGTGACTTCGCCGCGTCGGGTGCTGTTGGACGTGACGGATCGTCCGTTGATCCACAGCGGGATCGCCGTCAGGGCAGCCGACGCGGGATGGGCGGCAGCAGGGGTCGACATGGAGCGAGTATATCTGCAGCAATGCTCAATGCCCAATGCCCAACGCCCAATGCCGCCGAGCCTGCCTCCGGCGTTTGTCATTGGTCATTGAGCATTGAGCGTTGTGCATTGGACCGCTATGCGGTCCGGAACGCGAATTTCGTACTCGTTGCGTCTGACCGCATAGCGGTCCTAGCCGCGCGGAGCGCGGCCAGGCCGGGGCCCCCAACGCGCGGACTTTGCGCGTTGGGGTGGAGTAGATACTGGCAACCAGCCGAGGGCTCTGCTGGGATATCAAGGGCAGAGCCCTCGGCTGGTTGGTGAGAACTACCAGAGCGTCGGCACGACGCCGGCAGCCGCGATCGCGGCGTCACGCGTCATGAGCGGCAGCCCCAGGTCGCGCGCCGCCGCGCAGACGAGCGCATCGAAGGGATCGCGGGTGAACCGAAGCTCGTCGGCATCGAAGACCTGGGAGGCATCGAGGCCGTGGGGCTGGTACGCGGGATTGCTGAAGAGGTCGTCGAAGAACGCGCGCACCGGTCGATGCAGGTTGACGCGAACGGCGCGCGCGAGCAGGCTGACTTCCCAAATCACGACGACAGGAACGTAGACGAGGGCATCCCGCTGCTCGGCCGCGACGAAATGCGCCCGCGCCTTCGGGCCGAGGCGACCGCCGCCGGCCGCGTGGAACACGAGCGCGTGCGTGTCGGTGACGGCGGCCGGTTCAGCCACGACGGGACTTCTTCTTTCCGTATCGGCCTTTGTCCTCGTGCACCACGAGTGGCCGCGACAGCGACGCCTCGAACTCCCCGCGCACATACTGGTCGGCGCGCTCCAGGTCCGGGTCGTCTGCCGCGATGTCCACCGTGCCCACCACCGACCGGATCGAGCCTGCGACTTGGCCGCCGAGACGCGCGGCCGTGACGATCTCGTCGAGCGCGTCGCTGAGGCTCCGCCGCTTGCTGCGCGCCGCGCGCCCGCGAAGCCACAACAGGTTCTCGCGGCCGAGTGTCACAGAAACAGGCTCTTTTGCCATGAAAATACGATATCACATGCACAAGCCATCACCGTTCACCCTGCTCGCCTGGATCACGCGTGTTCGCTGGATCACGACCGCCCGGGATCGACATGTTCGGACGCTCTGGTTCCGGGACCACTCGCTTTCTTGAACACCCCTTCTCGAACTTGACACTCCCGAAACACCGTGGCTACGCTGTGAGGGCCCATGCTCCGCCTGTTCAGGATCCGCCGATGGTCCGTCCTCACCGCTTGCGTGCTCTTCACGAGCATGGCGGCGACGACGCTCGGCGCACTGAGTCACGCGGCCACCGGCCACGACGACTTTCCCGCCTCCGTGGAGCACGATGCGTCCGCGCACCGCATCCAGGGCGACGCGGGAGGAGCGGCTCTTCATCCGCTCGAGTGTGTTGCGTGCCAATCGGCGCGGTCGCTCCGGACGAAGCCGGACGCCGCATACCAGCCTGCGCCGGCTGTTGAATCCAGCCTGCGTCTTCGTCCCGAAGTCTTCTCGGTTACGCCCGCCGCCCTGGCGGCGCAGCCTCCGCTCCGCTCGCCTCCGGCTGCCTGAAGTTCCTCCGCGCGCGCGGAGGCCACTGACGTCAGGCTGATCGTCAAATTTTTCCGGAGGCCCTATGGACCGCACGCTTCTTGCCGCGTGTGCCGTACTGGCTGTTGTCCTGTCGCACTCGACGGCGGCGGCAGCGCAGGCAGGCACGGCGGTGTCAGGCCGTTTGATCAATTCACTCTCGGGTGACCCGATTCCCGGCGCCGTCGTGCTCATCGAGGAGTTGCGGCGGGAAACAAAGTCGGGCCCTGATGGCACCTTCACGTTCGATAACGTCCTGCCGGGGTCCTATCACCTCTCGGTGCGCTCCTCGGGGTACTCGTCGCGTCGCACCGAGGTCACAGCACCGTCTTCTGAGCTCCGGGACATCACGGTGGATCCGGAGCTGCATTTCGAGGAGGTCACATCCGTCAGCGCCGGCGCCCGCAGCCAGTTCGAGGCGTTCCAGCCGACCGCGGTGCTCGCAGGCCAGGAGTTGACCAAGCAACTGGGGATGTCGCTCGGCGCGACCCTGGAGAATCAGCCGGGCGTGGCCGCACGCAGCTTCGGTCCGGCGCCGGCGCGGCCGGTGATTCGCGGGCTCGACGGCGATCGGGTGCTGATTCTTCAGGACGGGCAGCGTCTCGGCGACGTGTCCAGTCAGTCCGGCGATCACGGTGTGGCCATCAACCCGGCGGCGGCTCAACGAATCGAGGTGGTGCGCGGCCCCGCGACGCTCCTCTACGGCGCGAATGCCATCGGCGGACTCGTGAACGTGATCACCGACGAGATCCCAACCAGTCCGATGATGGGGGCGTCGGGGAATTTCACCTTCGATGCCGGTTCCGCCGCCATGGAAGCAGCTGGCGCAGGAGACGTGCACATCGGCAACGGGAAGGTGGCCCTTCACGCCGGCGGCGGCGGCCGCCGCTCGGGCGACGTGGACACGCCGGAGGGCACCGTGCCGAACTCGCAGTCGCGAAACGGCTTCGGCAACATCGGGGCGTCGTGGACCGGCACCAACGCCTACTTCGGCGGCAGTTACGGGTACGACGACACGAAGTACGGGATTCCGCTGGTCGAGAGCGGCCAGATCCAGCTGACACCGCGTCGTCATGCAGTGACGCTGCGCGCCGGCGCGCAGAGCCTGACCGGCGCGATCGACTCGTACCGCGCGACGCTGGCGCTCCGGCGATACCGGCACGACGAGCTCGACGGGGAGGTGGTCGGCACGCGGTTCACGAACGACACCAACGAGGTCGAGCTGATGGGATCGCACCGTGCGGTCGGCCGCCTGAAGGGAAGCGCCGGCGGCTGGTTCCTGGATCGCTCGTTCGATGCCGAGGGCGAAGAGGCGCTGTCGCCCCCCGTGGATCAGCGAGGATTCGCGGCGTTCGTCTACGAAGAGGTGACGTGGCCGCACGTGACCTTCCAGTTTGGCGGCCGCCTGGACCACAGCCGGTACAACCCGCTCAACGAGGGTGAACGCAACTTCACCACCGGGTCGGCGTCGGTCGGTTTGCTGCTTCGCCCGGCCGCGGCGGACGACAGGCTGACATTCGCGTTGAGTCTGGCGCGCGCGGCGCGCAGCCCGGCGCTCGAGGAGATGTTCTTCCTCGGCGTGCACCCGGGCAACTTCGCGATCGAAATCGGCAACCCGGACCTTGATCCCGAGCACGCCCTGGGCTTCGACGTGTCACTGCGCTGGCGGTCGTCCCGCGCATCGGGCGAGCTGACCTACTTCCGCAACGACATCAGCAGGTACATCTTCCGAAATCCGCTCACCGTCGAGCAATTCGAGGCGCGTCTGCCTGAGTTCGAGGCGCGCTTTCCAAACCGCGAGCTCGACTTTTCGGACGAAGAGATCGAGGAGTTCCAGCTGATCGAGTTCGTCAGCGCCGACAGCGTCCTGCAGGGGATCGAGGCGCATTCCGACTTCCAGGTGGGTGGGGGCTTTGTCATCGAGCTCGGCGCCGATTACGTGCGCGGCACGCTCAAGGACGGCGACGATCCCCTGCCCAGGATTCCGCCCTTCCGGGTGCGCGCGGGTGGGCGATACCAGCGCAACGCGTTCCAGGCAGGCGGCGAGGTCATCGCAGCCGCGAAGCAGGATCGCGTGTTCGGCGCCGAGACGCCAACCGACGGCTACGGCCTCCTCAAACTCTTTACGTCGTACACGTTCGGCACAGACCGCATGGCGAACACAATCACGTTCCGAGTGGACAACGTGACAGACGAGCTCTACCGGAACCACCTTTCGCTGCTCAAGGAGCTGGTGCCCGAGATGGGCCGCAATTTCAAGCTTCTTTACAACGTGAGGTTCTAGGGAGTCATCAGGTCGCGGAAATCGCGTGGCAGCGGAGCCTCGATAGAGAGCCGGTCTCGCGTGACGGGATGAAGGAGCGAGACGCGCCAGGCGTGCAGCGCCTGGCGCGGGATTGCTTCGTGCGCTTCTCCGTACGTCGCGTCGCCGACGACCGGACAGCCGAGCGCGGACAGGTGCACCCTGATCTGGTGCGTCCGGCCGGTGATCAGCTCGCATCGGACAACAGACCAGTCGCATCGGTCCACCCTTCGCACGACTTCGTACCGCGTTTCGCACGCTGCACCGCTCTCGGTTACGACGACGCGTCGCCTGTCCTGGGCGTCGCGCGCGAGAGGAAGCGTGATGATGCCGCGGGCCGGGTCTGGCGCGCCGCGCACGATGGCGAGGTACTCCTTCGTCACGCGGCCTGTGGCGGCATCACGCTGCAACCGGGCATGGAGCGCGGGCGTCAGCGCGACCACGACAACGCCGGATGTCTCCTTGTCGAGCCGGGTCAGAATTCCCGGCTGAATGTCGCGGCGATCGCGGTAGCGCCAGAGCACGCCATTCAGCAGCGTCCCCGACGTGTTCTTGTAAGTCGGGTGCACGACCATCCCCGCGGGCTTGTCGAGCGCAACGATCGCAGCGTCCTCGTAGAGCACGGTGAGCTCCACCGGCTCCGGCTCAGGTCTCCGCCGTTCCCGTGCGGATGATTGAATCGTCACGTCCTGATCTGGCATCTTACTCACATGGCGATCTTCTCAAGTCCGATGAAGCTCCGGCTCCCGCGTCCCGAGGATGCCCTCCCTGGCCGCCAGTCGGCCATCCCCGTGCCCGAGGCGCACTTCGTCAACGGAAACCGGCTCACGCCGCCGTTTCCGGCCGGTCTCGAGCAGGCGGTCTTCGGCATGGGCTGCTTCTGGGGTGCCGAGCGGAAGTTCTGGCAGGCGCCGGGCGTGTATTCGACCGCTGTCGGCTACGCCGGCGGCCATACGCCAAACCCGACCTACAAGGAGGTGTGCAGCGGCATGACCGGGCACACCGAGGTGGTGCTCGTCGTGTTCGACCCCAAGGTCACGACGTATGACGCGATGCTCAGGATTTTCTGGGAGAACCACGACCCGACGCAGGGCATGCGGCAGGGAAACGACGCCGGCACCCAGTACCGATCGGCGATCTACGCGGCCTCGCCCGGGCAGAAGCGTGCGGCCGAGACGTCGCGCGACGCATACCAGGACCGCCTCACCGCCGCCGGCTATGGGCGCGTGACGACCGAGATCGCCGACGCTCCGCCGTTCTATTACGCCGAGGACTATCACCAGCAGTACCTGGCCAAGAACCCGGACGGCTATTGCGGGATCGGCGGCACCGGTGTCAGCTGCCCGATCGGCGTGAGTGCGTAGCCCTCCGCCGCCCCGCCCTGCCTATAATCCCTAGCCAATGAGCAGAGTCACATACGCGAACACGCCGGCGACTGCGGCCCAGGAGGCACTCCGCCAGGCGCACGCCGTGCGCCTGGTCTCCTCTGAGGAAGAAGGCAACGGCGTCAACGCGCTGCCGGTCGGCGTCTACGGCTTCACGTACTCGCCCGCACTCCCCAACGCACCGCTCTTCGCCACGCGCCGCTATCGCAGCTACGAGACACATAGGCTTGCAAGCGGCGAGGTGGTCGTCATCGGGTTTGCGGACGCGCAGGTGGCCGAGCAGCTCGCAGCCGCGGCTGGCGAGATGACGATCGTGATCCAACCAGAGCCGGACGAGCAGGCGCAGGAGCTGGTGACGATCCCGTACTCGCGCATCCGCCACCACCGCCAGTACGCGGCGCCCAACCAGCATGGGTTTACGGTGACGGTGATGCCTGAATCTCTTACGTTGTGCCTTGAGCCTTGAGCTTTGAGCCTTGAGCCGTTTCGATCGGCCTCGCGGGATCGCTCGACCACTCCGACCATGAGCCCGGGTAGAGGTGCGCGCCGCGCAGGCCGGCGTGCTCCATGGCAAGAAGGTTCTGGCATGCGGTGACGCCGGAGCCGCAGTACATCACGACCTGCTTGGCGGGCCGGCCGCTCAGGAGCTGTTCGAACCGGGCCCGGAGCTGATCCGGCGGGCGCATCGTGCCGTCGGCGCCCACGTTCCACTGATAGAAATGATTGGCCGCCCCGGGGATGTGACCGGCGGCGCGATCGATCGTCTCGTTGCGCCCTTCGTAACGTTCCGGCGCGCGCGCGTCCACCAGCAGCGCGTCGGGCCGTCCGAGAAGCCTCTCCACCTCCTCTACGCGCAAGCGGGCGCCCGGTTGCGGCGTCCCTTCGAACGTGGCAGCGGACCGTTTCTCCTCCCCGCCGCGGCCCGGCCGGCCCTCTCGGGTCCACTTCGCCCAGCCGCCATCGAGCACGGCCGCTGCCTGGTGCCCCATGTAACGCAGCATCCACCAGAGCCGGCTGGCGTATCGCCCGTCGTCCTGGTCGTAGAGCACGGCCTGCGTACCGGGGCCGATGCCGAGCCGGCTGAAGGTCTGCGTCATTGCCTCGGGCGAGGGAAGCGGATGGCGGCCGTTCGTCCCGTCGGGGACGGTAGACATGTCGCGCGAAAGGCTGGCGTACACGGCGCCGGGAATGTGCGACTCCAGGTATTGGCGGCGTCCCCACGCCTCGTCCTTGAGGTCGTAGCGGCAGTCGACAACAGCCCAGCCGCCGCCGAGCTGAGCGGCAAGCGTCCCGGTCGAGATCAGTGTCGTATGCACCCCGTAAGTGTACCGGACAGACGGCCTGGCCATTGCAGCGTAAGCGCTGCCGAGGGAGCAAGCATGAGAAATGGATCAGCCCTCGTGGCTGGGGTTCTGCTGCTGAGCGTGGCGTGCCTGCCGCGCGGACCCGTCGTGGACGCCGGGCCGAAGCCGGTAGGCGTCGGGGGCACGATTGCCGGCAGAGTCAGCGCCGGTGACGGGACAACGCCGGTGTCCGCGCGGAAGGTGATCGCGATCGACACCGCCTCGGGCGCGCGGTTCGAGGCGTCAACCGCCACCAACGGCGGTTACACGATCAAGGTGCCGGCGGGCACGTACCGGCTCGAGGTGGAGATGCGGGGCGGCGAGACCGTGAGCAAGCAGCCGGACACGACCGAGGTGAACGTCGGAGACCTCGATCCCGCCCGGGATTTCGTGCTGTCGATCCGGCCGCCGGCGTAGCCACGAAGAATCAGCCACGAAGGGCACAAGACGCCGCACCCTTTGTGGCAAGACCGTCTTCGTGCTCTTCGTGGCCCGACCTTCGTGGCGGACCGTCAGATCTGGGCCCGTTCGAGGGCGGCGATGCGCTGCTCGAGCGGGGGGTGCGTCGAGAAGAAGACCATCCAGCCGCGCGTTCCGTTGATCTTGAGCGTGGCGAGCGCCTGGTGCGACGTGTCCACGGCCTCGCGGTTCATCGCCAGCCGGCGCAGCGCGCCCAGCATCTGCGGCTTGCCGGCAAGCGTCGCTCCGCCGTAGTCCGCACGGAACTCGCGGTGGCGCGAGAACCACGCTGTCACGAGCGAGCCCAGGATGCCGAGGCCGATCTGCAGCACGATGACCACGAGGAAGTATGTCCCGCCGCCATTGCGGTCGTCCGAGCGCGCCACGAGGTGCGCGATGACGCGCGCCAGGAACATCACGAAAGCGTTGATCACGCCCTGCAGCAGCGTCATCGTGACCATGTCGCCGTTGGCGATGTGGGCCACTTCGTGCGCGAGCACGCCGTCCACTTCCTCCTGGCGCATCGAGCGCAGCAGCCCGCTTGACACGGCCACGAGACTCCGGCTCTTGCTCGGGCCGGTGGCGAACGCATTGACTTCCGGCGAATCGTAGACGCCGACCTCCGGCATCGGCAGATTCGCCTGCTGCGTCAACCGGCGCACCGAGTTGTACAGCCGGTCCATGTCGTGGTTGCCAGTCTGGCCGTTCACGAGCTGCACGCCAGTGGCACGTTTGGCGATCCAGCGGGACATCTGCAGCGACATGAGCGATCCGCCCATGCCCCAAACCAGACAGAATACGAGCAGCGCCCCGATATCGACGCCGCCGTCAGCAGCGACATAGTTGCCGATGCCGAGCACGCTCAACACCACGGTGAGCGTCAGGACGACGACGATGTTCGTGAGCAGGAACAGGAAGATGCGTTTTCCCATAATGGCTCAGGATATCACTCTCATGAATCGTTGGGATCGTTCGAATCGATCGGGTGGTTCGGATCGTTCGACGTTCGGACGGTGCGGAACGTTCGACTCGTTCGCAGCGTGCGACCCGGACGGCACGGATCATCGATTGTCTGACAATCAATAAGACGTCGCTTGCATTGCGGCGGTTTCAATTTCATTATTGCGATCATGACAATGTGGATCCCGACCCTCGACGGCCGGCCGGGGCCGAAGTACCGGGCGATCGCCGACGCCATCGACAACGAGGTCCAGGCCGGCACCCTGCGGGCCGGCACGCGCCTGCCTCCCCATCGGGACCTGGCGGACCATCTGGGCGTGACGGTCACGACCATTACGCGCGCCTACGCGGAGGCCTCGCGCCGGGGCCTGATTTCGGGGCACGTGGGCCGCGGCACGTTCATCCGGGGGACCGAGCCCGAGGACGAGCCGGCCGAGGGGCCGATCGACCTGAGCATCAACATCCTCATGCCCGACAAGGAAGTGGCCGTCCTCGAGTCGCGCCTCTTCCAGCGTCGCGTCCTGCCCTGGACGCAGCTCCTCGGCTACGTCCGCAGCCAGGGGCACCTGCGGCATCGACAGGCAATGGCCTCGTGGCTGGCGCAACAGGGTCTGAACGCGAACCCCGACCATCTCGTCCTGACGGCGGGCGCCCAGCACGCGCTGGCCGTCGCGATGAGCGCCGTCAGCAAGCCTGGCGAGACGGTGCTCGTCGAGGAGCTCACATACAGCGGCATCCGCATCCTGACGCAGCAGATGCACCTCAAGCTCCGCGGCGTGTCGATGGACGCCGAAGGCCTGCGGCCCGACGCGCTCGACGCGGCGTGCCGCACCACGCGGGCGCGCATCCTCTACTGCATGCCGCGGCTGCAGAACCCGACGTCCGCGGTGATGTCCGATCGGAGGCGGCGTCAGATTGCCGCGGTGGCGGAGAAATATCGGCTCACGGTCATCGAGGACGACACTTACGGGTTCCTTTCCCCGGAGCGCGTTCCGCTCACGACATTGATCCCCTCGCGGACGATCTTCGTCACCAGCCTCTCGAAGAGCCTTTTCCCCGGAATGCGTCTCGGGTGCGCCGTCGCCGCGCCGGCGCTCGTCGAGAAGATTACCGCGGCCGTGTGGGCGTCGATGATCATGACGTCGCCGATCGGGGCAGACCTGCTCTGCGGCTGGATCGAGGACGGGACCGCCGCGCGCATCGTAGAGTGGAAGAAGCACGAAGTGGCCGCCCGCCAGGCGATGGCGCGCCGCCTGCTCGACGGCGAGCGGATCCAGACGCATCCGTCGAGCCCCCACATCTGGCTGCACCTGCCGCCGCGCTGGTCCTCGGATGCATTCGTGGCGCAGACGCGGGCTCGCGGTGTCATCGTCAATGCGTCGGGCGAGTTCGCCACCGGCGACGTCCATCCGCGCGGCGTGCGGATCGCGCTCGGGACCCCCCGCACGCGCGCCGGCCTCGAGGAGGCGCTCACGCGCGTGGCCGCTGCGCTCGGCGACAAGGCGCCGGCAGCAAGGATCGTCGTCTAGAATCACCCTTCCAGCGTGGTGCGGAGCCGCTGGACGAACAGGCTCAGGCGCCTGCTGAAGTCCTTCAGGCGTGCGGAGACATCGTCAAACGCCGCGGGGTTGCGGATGCTGTCAAGCAGGCATTGACGTTCCCGCTCGAGCTCCTCGCGTTCCGCCATCAGTTCGAGCAGTTCCGCCGGGTTGACGACCACCATGGGGGACGCCTCCGAGGCGGGGAGGAGTTAAGTCTATATCGTTCCCGCTTCACGGTTCTCGCTTCTCCGTTCGTGTTCAAGTTCGGTTCGCGGTTCGCGGTTCGCAGTTCGGGGCGCCGGTTCGAGGTTCAAGGCTCGCATGGCCTCCGGCTGGGTCGAGGTGCCCGAACTCCGAACTCCGAACTCGGAACTCCGAACTCCGAACTCCGAACCTCGAACCCCGAACCCCGAACCCGGAACTGGAACTCCGAACTCCGAACCCGGAACTGAACGTGAACCTGAACACGAACCGAGAAGGCAGAACCGAGAAGTGTGAACGATTTGGCTCAGACTTGGTTCAGTCCGCTCGCAGCGCCTCTGCGAGGCGATGGAGGAACAAGCCGACGTCGGTGACGACACCCAAGGTCTGTGTCGAACCTCTATCGCTGAGCTTGGTGACCACGGCGGGGTTGATGTCCACGCACACGACGCGCACCCACGATGGCAGCATGTTGCCCACCCCGATGCTGTGGAGCATCGACGACAGCATGAGCACCAGGTGGACGTCGCTGGACAATGCTTCCGCGTAGCGCTCCTGCGCGTCCAGGAGGTCCATCACCGTGTCCGGCAGCGGGCCGTCATCACGGATGCTGCCGGCGAGGACGTAATCGATCCCGTGCCTGACACACTCGTACATGACGCCGCTTCTCAGCACTCCGCGTTCGACCGCCTGCCGGATCCCACCGGCGCGGTTGACCGTGTTGATCGCGGCCATGTGGTTGCGATGCCCCTGCTCGACCGGCGCGCCGGCCGCGAGGTCGATGCCCAGCGACGTGCCTGAGAGGGCGAACTCGATATCGTGGACCGCCAGGGCGTTGCCCGCCAGGACAACGTCCACGTAGCCGAGGCGGATGAGCTCCGAGAAATGTTCGACGCCGCCGGTATGCACGACTACGGGCCCGGCGACGACGGCGATGCGGCCGCCGGTCTTCTTGACCTCGCGCATCATCGTCGCGATGCGCGCAACGCTGCCCTCCACCCGGCGCTCCGACGAGACATCGTTGCTCATGAACGCGAACCCGTGCCGGTCGCGCTCCTTGAACTCCGGCGTCACCTTGATTCCCTCGTGGCCGCAGACGATCGGCTCGCCCGCCTTGACGTCACGGAGCTTGCGGCAGACGGCGCGGCTGCCGGCGGCCACGATGACGGCGTCCATGCGCTGCTTGTCGACCTCGACCCAGCGGCCGCCGAGCCGCACGTGCGTGCGATGGTTGGTCGTGGAATAGAAATCGTCGGGCACGCAGCGGTCCTTCTCGGCGGGCTTGACGAGGGCGTCGCGCTCGCGAACGGCATGGCAGCCAAACGTGGTGAGCTGCTGCAGCAGCTCGTCAAGCGCCAGGGCATCGGGTGCCGTAATCCGCATCTCGATGCGGGACACGTCGTCGTTGGTGCGGCCGATATCGAAATGGAGGATTTCGTATGAGGCCTTTTGCTCGATGATCTTGTCGAAGATCCAGGAGAGGAGGCCCGAGTCGATGAGGTGTCCTTCGGCCTCGATCGTGTCGCTGGCAGCCATGAGCGACATTGTACCGGTACGATCTTCCGGCTGAAGCCGGAAGCCACACGAGAGCGGGCCGGCTGCCGCCTTTGCGCGCGACGCGCTTCGGCGAGCCTCGCCGGAGCCTTCGGCGGAGGCGGGAAGCCGGCGCGCGAGTTCAGCACCACGCGCGCGCCCTCCTCGGCCGCCATCTCGGCCGTGGTCAGGCCGATGCCGCTCGACGCGCCGGTAATGACGAGCGCCTGGTCGCGTATCCGCTTGAGTTTCAAATGCCATGCATTCCTCCGGCTCAGGCGGGGCAGGCTGCAAT
Source organism: Vicinamibacterales bacterium (assembly GCA_036521515.1). Classification (GTDB taxonomy): domain Bacteria; phylum Acidobacteriota; class Vicinamibacteria; order Vicinamibacterales; family UBA2999; genus Gp6-AA40. Next base: position 27,208 of record DATDHP010000379.1, on the reverse strand, counting down.
CCCGTGCGCCTCAGAGGCCGTCAGGGCTCTGCTACGAATTTGTATCCCACGCCCCGGATCGTTTGGAGGAACCTCGGCGAGGCGGGACGATCCTCGATGTAACGCCGCAGCCGCACGATGAAATTGTCGATCGCGCGCGTGTCGGTGCTTTCGTCGAGGCCCCAGACGTCCTCGAGGATCGCGCGGCGCGAGACTGGCTGACCGGCGTTCTTGACGAGGTAGCGGAGCAGCTCGCACTCCATCAGCGTGAGCTGGTACGACTTGCCGGCCGCGTGTACCTCCATCGCCGCGAAGTCGAGCGTGCGCCCCGCGAACGCGAAGGTATCGGCTGGACGGATGGCGCTGATCTCGGCGACGGGCGTCTCCTGCTCGTTCCAGCGGCGGCGGCGGAGCAACCCGTTGAGCCGCGCGATCAGGATGGCGAGCTCGAATGGCTTGGGCAGGTAGTCGTCCGCGCCCGACTCGAAGCCACGCAGCACGTCTTCCGCCCGGCCGCGCGCGGTCAGTATCAGGATGGGCACGTACTGACCGCGGCGCCGGAGCTCGGACGCGACGGCGAAGCCGTCCTTGCCGGGCAGCATGACATCGAGGATCACGCCGTCGAACACCCGGCGCTCCTCGAGGATCCACTGGAGCGCGGTCTCGCCATCCGCCGCGACGGAGGCGTGGTGACCCTCCGCCTCGAGGTTGAAGCAGAGGCCGTCGGCGATGTGCTGCTCGTCTTCGACAATCAGTATTCGGCTCAATGGACGCTCATGAAGCGAGCCGCGGCAGCTCCAGGGTGAAGGTCGAGCCGCGGCCCTCGCCCTCGCTGTGGGCGAACACGCGGCCGCCGTGCGCCCGGGCGATCGAGCGCACGATGTAGAGCCCGAGGCCCGTGCCCTTCACGCTCTTCGGCCCGCGCGCCTGCACCCGGTAGAAGCGGTTGAAGATCCGCTTCAACTGCTTCCTCGGGATGCCGACCCCGCGATCCTGCACCCGCAGCCACACGGTGTGGGGCGCCGGCGCCGCCACCGAAACAGAGACGCGCACCGTGTCCGGCGAGTACTTCACCGCGTTGTCCAGCAGGTTGGTGACGACCGTACGCAGTTCCTCGGCATCGCCCCGGACGACGAGCGGGCCGTCATCGTGCGTCTCGAGATCGATTGCCCCCGCCTGCAGGTGATGGCGGAGCAGCGCGAGGTCGACGCATTCGCGCGCGAGCATCGCCATGTCCACGGACGCGCGCGCCAGGATCCTCGGTTTCTGGGCCGCCATGCCCGCTTTGAGCACCTGGTCCACGGTGCGGTGCAGGCGCTCGGCGTCGGCGAGCATCACTCCGTAGAACTCGCGCCGCTGGTCGTCGCTCATGTGACGCGACTGCAGCGTCTCGAGATACAACCGTATCGACGCGATCGGCGTTTTCAGCTCGTGCGTGATGGAGTTGATGAAGCTCTCGTGCTCCTCGTTGCGCTTGATCTCGAGCACGAGGAACACCGTGTAGATGATCAGGCCGGCAATGATGACGGCGAAGAGGATGATGCCGAGGATGAGCGGGGTGACGCGCCGCGCATTGATGACGATCCAGGTGATGTTCAGCGTGACCGCCGCGGCCACCAGCAGCACGCAGAGCGCCACGAAGAACGCAATCGCCTTCTGACGGCGGGTCATCAGCGCAATTCTAGTTCACGCTTCTCGGTTCTCGCTTCTCTGTTCGTGTTCAGGTTCAGTTCGCGGTTCGATCTTCGGGGTTCGAGGTTCCAGGTTCGAGGTTCGAGGTTCGAGGTTCGGGGTTCGGGGTTCGGGGTTCGGGGTTCGAGGTTCGAGGTTCGGCGTTCCCGGTTCTTCATCGGGGCGCCTCCCCGGCGTAGCCGGGGACGAACCACGCACCACGAGCCCGGAACCGTGAACCGAACCTGAACACGAACCGAGAACCCGGAAGTGTGAACGACTGCGGTCGCCCGGAGTCGCTAGGCGACCGCCTGATCGCCGACGACGATGCGGTCGTTCTCTTCGTAGGGGATCGACTGGGCAATCCTGGCGAGCTTGATGTCCCACGCGAGCCCGAGCGCGCGCAGCAGGCTGATGCCCATCCAGTTGATGTCGACCTCGTACCACGCGAGCCCGTGGCGCGCGGAGGTCGGATGCGCGTGGTGGTTGTTGTGCCACCCCTCGCCGAATGTCAACGCCGCCACCCACCAGTTGTTGGTGGAATCGTCGCGCGTCTTGAAGCGGCGCGAGCCCCACAGGTGCGTCGCCGAGTTGACCAGCCACGTGGCGTGGAGGCCGACTGTCGTGCGGAAGAAGATGCCCCAGAGCACGTAAGAAATGCCGCCGAACGCGAGCAGCCCGAGGCCGACGATGACGTTCGACACCCAATGCCAGGTAGACACCCACACGTGGAAGCGGTCGCGGCTCAAGTCAGGCGCGTAGCGCGCCAGCACGGACGCATCGTGGTGTAGCCCGGCGCCGGTCAGGATCCACCCCATGTGCGACCACCACGTGCCCTCGCGCGGCGTGTGCGGATCGCCCTCGCGGTCGGACCTCTGGTGATGCACGCGGTGCGTCGCCACCCAGAAGATCGGCCCTCCCTCGAGCGCGAGCGTGGCGCACATCGTGAGGACGTACTCGACCCATTTCGGGCACTTGTAGGACCGGTGCGTCAGCAGCCGGTGATAGGCCATGCCGATGCCGAGGCTACCCGCTACCCACCACAGGATGATCGCGGAGAGAATGGCGCCGACGTCGATGTAGAAGAACGCCGCCGCCGCACCGATGTGAAACGCGGTCATCGCGATGGCGGTGACCCAGTTCACACCCTTCTGATACTTGCGCCCGTACATGGGCATTGTCGTCGCCATCGAGACGGTCCTGTCCTCCGCAAGTCGTATCGGGTTGAAGCGACGTCAAGATACCAGGGTGGGCGCGACTCTTCTGTAATACTTCTGTACGGGCTGTAACTGACTTATTTGAGAACGGGATAGGGGTTTATCGGTTCACCCTTCCACCATTGGCGTTCCGGCGTCAGGCGGAAGATCCCGAAGTGCAGGTGGGGAGCATTCGGCGATGCGTTCCCGCTGCTGCCGACGTACGCGATGACCTCGCCGCGCCGGACCTGCTGGCCCTCGCGCAGGTTCGAGGCATAGCGATCGAGGTGCGCATAGTAGTAAGTGAAGGTGTTGGACGAATCGAACTGGTAGATCGTCAGTCCGCCGGCGTCGCTCGTGAACAGCTTCTGGATGACGCCGTCGTCGACGGCGCGCACCCGCGTGTGTCGCGGCGCCATGATGTCCAGCGCTTCGTGCGCGCGCCCGCCGCCGCGCGAATCGAAGAACGTGTCGCGCAGGTCGTCTGCGTCGACGCCGTCCACCGGCATCTCGAGATCGCGAGCGCGCAGCTCGTCGACCGCGGCGGCATGGGCCGCCGAACCCGTCGTCGCGACCGGCGCCGGCTCTCCGCGCTCGCCCGGGCGTTGGACGGCTCGCGGCTCCGCCGGATCGTGCAGTGGCGCCGGATCGGAGACGGCGCTCGATCCAGGTGGCGCGACCGGGGCGAATCCCTGCAGCCGCCACGTCAATCCGAAGTTGGTGAGCGCCCCGAGCGCAAAGCTCAAGCCGATCAGAGCGACCGTGCGGCGGAGACGTTCGACCCGCCGCCGCTCGAAGCGCCTCATCGGAACACCACGCGCACGTCGGGGCGTGCCCACTGCGCCACCCGCTGCACGTCCCAGTTCGTGAGCCGCACGCAGCCGTGCGACTGCGCATGACCGATGCGCGACGGTTCGGGCGTGCCGTGAATCCCGTAATGTTCCCTGGTGATGTCGATCCAGATCACGCCGACCGGGTTGTTCGGCCCCGGGGCGATGCGCGCCTTTGAGTGCCTTGGATCGGCGTCCCAGAACAGATCCGGGTTGTAGTGGAACACCGGCATCTTCTGCACGCCCGTGACCTTCCACTCGCCGATCGGCAGCGGGTCGTGCGTACTGCCCGTCGTCACGGGCGCGTGGAAGATCACGTTGCCGTCCTGGTCCTCGACGGTGAGCGCGCTGGTCGCCTTGGTCACCGCGATCAGAGCGACGGGCCGTTCACCGGGCGCCGGTGCGAGCGGATTGGCCACTGCCACGTTGGGCACCATCAGCCGCTCGCCGGGTCGTTCGAAGGTTGCGCCCGGGTTCAATCGGCGCAGCAGCAGCGGGCTCGCGTGGTGTTTCTCCGCAAGCGCTTCGAGCGCGGATCGATAGCCAAGAGCCTGGAGCGTCGACTGCTGGACGAGGTCGAGCGGGATATCTGGCGCAAACGGACCGGCCACGTCAGCCTCGGTGATCTCGTAACTGACGAGCGACGGCTGGTTCGCTGAACGTTCGGTCAATCGGAGCCGCGTCTCTTCGTCGAGACGACCCGTTTCGTGAAGGCCGTGCGCCTTCTGAAACGCGGCGAGCGCCCTCCGGAGGTTGCTGCCTTCACGCCCGTCGATTTCCCCGGGAGAGAAACCTGCACGGTCGAGCATCACCTGCACGGTGAGCACGTCGCCCGGAAACGGCCCGGGGTCCCCACCGCGCACGCTTGCGCGGTGGGGTGGAAGCGCCTGGGCGAAGGCGGGAAGCGTCACTGCCAGGAGACAGCTCATCATCCACGGCAGCCACATATGTGTGGCGAGGCTGCAAAATCAACTCCCAACGCCCAACTCCCAACGTCGGGCTGTGCGAAGCTTGGGAGTTGGTGGGAGTTTGGGAGTTGGGAGTTGACCAGCCCGTCTACTCGTTGAGCATTCACGCCGATTACCGCTGTCGCCACTCCGGCGCGTGTTGTGCGACCGACTGGGACGTGCCTGTTGAGCTCCAGGTGTTCCGCAACCTCGACGCGGCGCTCAAGGGCGATCGCCTCCGGGTGATGGGGCCACCCGGACGGAGCGGTCCGGCGTTCATGACCGGCGACGATCTGCCGGGGGACGCCGCTGCCGTATTGGCGCGGACTGCCGAAGGCCACTGCGTCTTCTTCGACCGCGGCTCACGGTTCTGCGTCGTTCATCGCGACCTTGGCGAGGCGATGCTGCCGGCGACGTGCCGACATTTCCCGCGTTTGGCCGTGCGCGACGCGCGCGGCACGTTCATCTCGTTGACCCACTACTGCCCGACGGCCGCCTCGATGCTGTTTCGCGAAGATGTTCCCCTCGAGATCGTCACGTCGCCGCCGGCGTTTCCGCCCGGTGACTACGACGGGCTCGAGGTCGACGCGCACGCCTGGCCGCCGCTGCTGCACCCGCGCGTGCTGATGGATCTCGACGGCTACGCCGCGTGGGAGCGGCACATGGTGACGCGGTGCGCGAACCGTGCCGCCGCGCCCGAGATGGTGTTGGCCACTCTGGAGCGTGACGCGCGGATACTGCGCACGTTCGCGCCCGATGGCCGCTCGTTGTCGGATCCGGTTCGGGCGCTGCCAGCGGACCTCGTGGATGCGCGAGCGCACGTCAGCCTCGAGGCGAGCCTGCTGCTGCACGCCGAGGTGATGGGCGCGGTACCGGACGACCTCAAACCCGCGCCTGACGAGCGGGGGCTGCTCGACGTGTATGTGCGAGACGTCGCTCCGCACTGGTCGGACTGGCATGCTGCCCTGAACCGCTACCTGGCGGCGAAGGCGTTCGCGAGCTGGACGGCGTATCAGGGACGCGGCCTGCTGTCGGTCGTCCGCGGGCTCCAGGCTGCGCTGGCGCTCGTACGCGTCGAAGCGGCGCGCCAGTGCCGGAACGCGCGCCGTCCGCTCGATCAGGCGCTGCTCCTCGAAGCGTTTCGCGGCGCCGACTTCGCCCTCAACCACCTCGCGGTCGGCGAAGATCTGGCGGCGGCGTGGTCGTCTGCCGAAAGGCAACTCTGATCGCCGCATTCCACGAACCACAGAGGCACAGAGACACAGAGACAGTCGAGCCGGAGCTCACTAGGAGTGCAACTTCCGCCTGAAGGCGGAAGCCACAGCCTGAAGGCGATTCCAGCCACATGTGGCTTCCGGCTTTAGCCGGAAGGTAATGGAGTCGTCTCTGGAGGGAAAGGTGTCTGTGCCTCTGTGTGGTTCGTGATCGTGAAGACGCTTTCTAGGCATCGAACGTCGCAATGACCGGCCCGTGGTCGCTCGTGCCGAATTCGCGCTGCACGACGCATGACGTCACACCACCGGCGAGCGTCTCGGACGCGAACACGTAGTCGAGGCGCCAGCCGATGTTGCGCTGCTTCATGTTGCGCCACGGTGCCCACCACGTGAACAGGTCCGCGTTGCCGGGTTCGAGCGTGCGGTGCACGTCGACCAGTCCGCGGCCGAGAATCTGCTCGATGAGCGCGCGCTCGTCGGGACGCTGCCCGACGATGTTCGGCCGGCGTTCCTTCGGGTGCACGTCCATGTCCGTGCGCGCCACGTTCAGATCGCCGAGCAGGACGAGCGGCTTGCCCGCCGCCTGGAATTCGGCGGCGTAGGCGTCGAGCGATGCGAGGAATCGCATCTTCCCCGGGAAATCCTTGCCTCCGTTCGGCACATAGATGGACGCGACGGTGGCCTCGGGCAGCCCCGCCGAGACGATCCGGTGCTCGAAGTCGAACTCGGGATGGTGGAACGCGGGGCGCTCCGGAGACGTGGCCTTGCGCACGTGGAGTCCCACGCCGGAGTACCCCTTGCCGCCGTGCCAGTAGCACCAATAGCCATCGATGTCGCAGAGCCAGACCGGCAACTGGTCGATCGCGGCCTTGATCTCCTGGACGCACAGCACGTCGGGCTGCTCGCGGTCGATGAGCTCCTGGAGCTCCGCCTGGCGTGCACGGATGCCGTTGACGTTCCACGTGGCTATCTTCATCGGCGCCGGCTGGGTGCTAGTGCCTGGATGCGCTTGATCAGTGCGGCGTCGTCCGGCAGGAGACCCGCTGCCGGCAGGCGCGCGACGAGGTCGGCCCAGACGGGTTCCTTTGCAAACACCGCTTTGAAGATGGGCTCGGCCTCGGCCAGTCGTCCAATGGAGGCGAGCGTGACGGCCTGCCAGAACGGCAGCTCGACGATCTCCGGCGCGAGGCGGCCAGCGGCCGCGTATTCCTTCAACGCGTCGGCGATCTTCTGTTGCGTCATGAGCTCATCGCCCTGGTTGGCGTGGGTGTAGGCGCGCTGCAGGCGCACCAGGCGGCGCAGCTCTCGAATCGGGTCGGCGTGATCGTCAACGCGCAGATCGAACGCGCGGTCGGCGCCGGCCCACGGACGCCCGGTGCCCTTCCCGCGAACGATCAACAGGGCCGCCGACTGCTTCCCGCGAATGTCTCCGCCGGCAGCCTGCCCGGCATCGAGCGCGGCGAGCATGCGGTCGGCGAGATCGCCGCGGGTTGACTCGAAGGCGGCAGCCATGGCCGGCCAGACCTTGTCGTTGGCCATGAGGTTCGCCTGCACCGCGTACTCGCGGCCCACGCGGTGCCCGGCCGCCGCGATCGCCGACTTGCCCGTGTAGGCCGACACGCGCCCGTGCGCATCGATCATCGCGACCTGCCGCCCGTCGCGCATCATGTCGAGGGCGACGAGCTCCTCGAGCGCCTGCGGCGCAGCGCGACCGGCCCGCATCAGGTCCAACCCGCGCGTGCCATAGGACGGATCGACGAATGACTGTGTCGCCACAGCGCCGACGCCGGCTTCGGCCCACGTCACGAGTGAACCGACGGAAAACCAGTGCGACTGCACGGCGACGCCGAGATCCCCCGTGGCGGGGTCTCGCGCCACAATGGAGAACGTGTGTACGAGCGGATCGGCATATGACGGATGACCGCTCGCGACGACCGCCAGGCAGACGAGGAGCTGCTTCAGCATGTCCGTACGATATCACCCGCCTCTGCACGTCACCTGCGCACTGGCCCGGCGGATCGAGCGCGCGGAGATCGACTTCTGTGCCGAGGCGGGCGCGATCGGCGCGCGATCGGGTCTTGCGTCGCTCGACGTGGGCGGCGGCCGCGCGCTGTTCGGCGTCGCGGGCTCGCCGCTGAACAAGATGCTCGGTCTCGGCGTCGGGGCATCGGTGAGCGAGGCGGACCTCGATGCGGTCGAAGCGTTCTATGCCGCGCACAAGGCGCCGGCGCACATCGAGCTCTGTCCGCTTGCGGCATCCGACGTCGCCCCGCGCCTGTCGGCACGTCGTTTCGTGCTTCAGGGCTTCGAGAACGAGCTCGCCCGCGCGCTGTCGGCCGACGTGGCGCCACTGTCCCCCCTGGTGGCCGGCCTCCGAGTCGAGCGAACGACACCCGAGACCGACGGCTTGTGGGTGCAGGTGGTAGCGGACGGCTTCGCCGCGGCCGGGGCGGCGGCGCCCGCAGCGCCCGAAGCCATCTCGCACATCCGTAGCGTCATGCGGCAGTTCTGCCATCCGGCGATCGCGCGCTACCTGGTCTGGGCCGACCGGGTCGCCGCAGGGGGAGGGGCCACGTTCGTGCGGGACAGCGTGCTTGGCATCTTCGGGACCGCCACCTTGCCGCGGTTTCGCCGCCGCGGGGTGCAGACCGCGCTCGTGGGGCAAGCGCTCGCCGAGGCCGCGGGTCACGCCGACCTCGCCATCGCGACCACGGAACCAGGCAGCACGTCCCAGCGGACGTTCGAGCGGCTCGGCTTCGGGCTCGTCTACACACGGGCGATTCTGGTAAAGCAGTTTCCTTCCGCGTAAAGCGGGAGCGGCAAGTGGCACTGTGTCGCCTTGAGTCCGGCCGGCCCGCGATCTGGCGTTTCCGTTGCAGTCCCCCTTGCGTATGGATCTCGAACGTCATGAGATCGAGACAGTCACGGCGGACGTGGCGCGCTTGCGCATCGCTTTCGCCAACGTGTTCTTCGTGGGAGCGCCAGGGTCTCCGTGGGCGCTCGTGGACGCGGGGTTATCGCTCGGTGCGGCGCAGATCCTCGAGGTTGCCTCCGAGCGTTACGGCCCGGAGTCGCGCCCCGCGGGCATCGTCCTCACGCACGGCCATTTCGATCACGTCGGGGCGCTCGAGCCGCTGCTCGGCGTCTGGGACGTGCCGGTTTACGCGCATCCGCTCGAGTTGCCGTACCTGACCGGGCACGCCGACTACCCGCCCCCCGACCCGACGGTGGGGCAGGGGCTCATGGCGCGCCTGTCCCCGCTGTTTCCAGAGAAGGGTATCGACCTTGGCGACCGCGTGCATGCGCTGCCGGAAAGCGGAGACGTGCCGGGGATGCCGGGCTGGCGCTGGGTGCACACACCGGGACATTCGCCGGGTCACGTGTCGCTGGTGCGCGATGAGGACCGCATGCTGATTGCCGGCGACGCAATCACCACCACTCGCCCCGAATCGGTGTTTTCCGTGTTGACTCAGCGGCAGGAGCTTGGGGGGCCTCCGGCCTATTTCACGATCGACTGGGACAAAGCCCGGCGGTCCGTCGAGCGGCTGGCGCTGTTGAAGCCGACCCTCGTTGCCTCCGGGCATGGGCGTCCGCTCCGGGGGGAGCACCTGCCGGCCGACCTGGCGAAGATCGCGCGCGAGTTCGATCATCGCGTCCGCCCGCGGCGGGGGCGTTACGTGAACCAGCCGGCCGTTACGGATGAGCAGGGCGTCATCGTCCTCCCGCCCCCGATTCGGTCTGGCGGCGTCCACTGGGGGATGCTGTCGGGCGTGGCCGCGACCGCTTTCGCCGGCACGTGGCTTCTGCGCCGGTTCGGCAAGGCGTAGAAGGACCCCCAACTCGAGTCGACTTGGACAGGGGCTTGACCCCGCTAGCCGTGCTTCCGCCTGAAGGCGGAAGCCACAACTTTGAGTACCTGTGGCTTCCGGCTTCAGCCGGAAGATCGGCCGCGGGGTCTCACCCCCGGTCTATCATACGGACCTTGATGGTCCGTCGCGCCCGCGCGCTGTCGCTTGCGACGCTGCTGCTGCTGCTGTCCATCGGGCCGGCGGGCACACAGCCGCGTGCCACCGCCTCGATCACGTCCCCGACGCAGCAGTTCGGCGCCGCCATCGGTGACGACTACTTCCTCGCGACCTGGCGCCAGTTCGAGGACTACTGGAAGAAGCTGGATCGCGAATCCAACCGCATGGCGCTCGTCGATCTGGGGAAGACCGAGGAGGGCCGCAGCCAGTGGATGGCCGTCATCACGGCCCCTGAGAATTTTCCGCGGCTCGAACGCTACAAGGCCATCTCGCGCCGCCTGGCGCGCGCCGAGGGGCTGACCGACGAGGACGCCCGCTCGCTCGCGCAGGAAGGCCGCGCCGTCGTCTGGATCGACGGCGGGCTCCACGCCGACGAAGTGCTGGGCGCGCAGCAGTTGATCGAGATCGTGTACCAGCTCGTAAGTGCAAACGACGCGGAGACGCAGCGGTTCCTCCGAGACGTGATCGTCCTCGCCGTGCACGCGAACCCTGATGGCCACGCGCTCGTCGGCGATTGGTACATGCGCGAGCGGGTGCCGACGCGCCGGACCCTGGCCGGATTGCCACGGCTGTACCAGAAGTACGCGGGCCACGATAACAACCGCGACTTCTACATGTCCACGCAGGCCGAGACGATCAACATGAACCGCGTGCTCTACCACGAGTGGTTCCCGCAGATCGTCTACAACCATCATCAGAGCGCCCCTCCGGGCACGGTGATGTTCGCGCCGCCGTTCCGCGACCCCTTCAACTACGTCTACGACCCGCTGATTCCTGTCGGCATCGACCTCGTGGCGGCCGCCATGCACGCCCGCTTCGCTGCCGAGGGCAAGCGCGGCGTCACGATGCGGTCGGGGGCGACCTACTCGACGTGGTGGAACGGCGGGCTCCGGACGACGGTGTACTTCCACAATCAGATCGGACTGTTGACGGAGACCATCGGCAGTCCCACGCCGATGGACATCCCGTTCGTGCGGGAGCGGCAGCGGCCGACCGCCGACCTGCCGCTGCCAATCGCGCCGCAGACGTGGCGCTTCCGTCAGTCCATCGACTACTCGATGACCGCCAACCGCGCCGTGCTCGACGTGGCGTCGCGCTACCGGGAAACGCTGCTCTACAACATCTATCGAATGGGCATGAACTCCATCGAGCGCGGCAGCCGCGACTCGTGGACGGTGTACCCGCACCGGCCGCTGACGCGCACGCCAGACCCCGGGCAGCGCGATGCGCGTGGTTACATCCTGCCGTCGGACCAGCCCGATTTCCCGACGGCGACAAAGTTCGTGAACACGCTCATCCGCAACGGCATCGACGTGCACCGCGCGACCGCGGTGTTCAGCGTGGGGAGCAAGACCTATCCGGCGGGCTCGTTCGTGGTGAAGGCGGCACAGGCATTCCGCCCGCACGTGCTCGACATGTTCGAGCCCCAGGATCATCCCGACGACATTCCTTATCCCGGTGCGTCACCCACGCCGCCGTACGACAGCGCCGGCTGGACGCTGGCGTTCCAGATGGGCGTGGCCTTCGACCGCGTGCTCGACGGCTTCGATGGTCCGTTCGAGAAGCTGACGGCGGAGGTCGGGCCGCCAGCGGGCCGTGTCGTGCCAGCGGGGAGGCCGGCATCAGCAGGAAAGGTCGCCGACGCCCCTGCGGGCTACCTGGTCAGTCATCACCAGAACGATGCGTTCGTGGCCGTGAACCGCCTCCTTCAGGCAGGCGAGGAAGTGTACTGGCCGCGGGATCGCGCGATCGGCGGCGCGCCGCGCGGAGCAGGCGCAATGTACGTCGCGACGAAGCCGTCCACGCGCGCCCGTCTCGAGAAGGCGGCGGTCGATCTCGGCCTCACGTTTACCGGTGTTGAGGCCGCTCCGGGCGGCGACGCGTTGAGGCTGCGTCCCGTGAGGATCGGGCTGGCCGATCAGTACGGCGGGTCGCCCGCGAGCGGCTGGATTCGCTGGCTGCTGGAGCGCTACGAGTTTCCCTTTGACGTGGTCTATCCGTCAACGCTCGACGAGGGCCGTCTGGCGCGGCGATTCGACGTGCTGATCTTCGCGGACGATCTGATTCCGGAGCGCGAACGCTTGGAGCACCGCGAGCCCGAGAATCTGCCGGAGGCGTATCGCGGCCGGACCGGGGTCGTGACGCTCGCGAAAACCGTTCCGGCGCTCGAGGAGTTCGTCGAGGACGGGGGGACTCTGCTGGCGATCGGCGGCTCCACGTCGATCGCGTCGCACCTGCGCCTGGGGATCACCAGTGCGCTCGTCGAGCCGCGCGGCGACGGCTCAATGCAGCCGCTGACGCGGGAGAAATACTACGTGCCCGGGTCGATTCTGCGAGTGCGAGTGGACAACGGCTCACCGCTCGGGTACGGGTTCGACACCGAGGTGGATGTGTTCTTCGACAACAGCCCCGTGATGCGGCTCCAGCCCGATGCGGCCGCGCGCCGGGTGGCGTGGTTCGCGACTGCGTCCCCGCTCCGCAGCGGGTGGGCCTGGGGGCAGCACTACCTCCGCGAGGGCGTGGCAGCCGCGGAGGTTACGCGCGGGCGCGGGCGCGTGCTGCTGTTCGGCCCGCAGATCACGTTTCGCGCGCAGCCGCACGGCACCTTCAAATTCCTCTTCAACGGCATCTTGTATCCGACAGCGGAGCCGGCGCGCATCCAGTAGCGCTCGTGGCTCCAGGCTTCAGGCTTCGGGCCCGCTGCCTCCAACCGCACAGGTGTGTGATGTCGTGACCGAAGCCCGAGCCCGAAGCCCGATGAGATCCGAAGCCCGATGAGAATCATCATGAAGTTCGGTGGCACGTCCGTCGGTTCCGCCGAGCGTATTGCGCAGGCCGCGGAGCTCGCGGTGGCCACGGCCTCCAGGGGCCACGAGGTGGCGGTGGTGACCTCCGCGATGAGCAAGGTCACCGACACGTTGATACACGCGGCGCGGCGCGCGTCGGAAGGGCAGTGGGACGCATCGGTGCGCCACCATCTGTTCGACCGGCACAAGGTCGTGGCCGACACGCTGATCGGGAGCGATCGGGCGCGCCATGCCGCCGTCCTCGACTCGCTGCAGAAGCGCCTCGATCGATTCGAGAAGCTCTGCTTCGGGCTGTCGATGGTGCACGAGCTCACGCCGCGCCTGCTCGACGCGATTTCGGGCACCGGCGAGATGCTCACCGCGCCGCTGCTCTCAGCGGCGATTGCGGCCAGAGGGCCTGTGTCCCAGGCGGTGGACGCCACAGAGCTCATCGTGACGACGGATCAGTTCGGCGAGGCCGAGCCTCGGATGGCGGACACGCGCGTCAAGACGCGCGCGCGGCTCGAGCCGATGATGGCGGCGGGCGAGATCCCGGTGATTACCGGCTTCATCGGCGCCACGGAGGACGGCGTGCTGACGACGCTCGGACGCGGCGGGTCGGACTATTCGGCGTCGATCGTCGGCGCGGCCGTCGACGCGGATGAAGTCTGGATCTGGACGGACGTGGACGGCGTCATGACCGCCAATCCGGCGGAAGTCCCGGAAGCGCGGACGCTTGCCGAGATCTCTTACAGCGAGGCGTCGGAGCTGGCGTACTACGGAGCAAAGGTCCTGCACTACAAGACGATTCTTCCCGCGTTCCGCCAGCGCATCCCGGTGCGCATCCTCAACAGCTTCAACCCCGATCATCCCGGGACGCGCGTCAGCGTGGAAGGCGACCCGTCGGCCAGCGGCGTGAAGGCGGTGACGTCCATCCGCAAGGTGGCGCTCATCGCGATCAGCGGCACCGGCATGCAGGGCATCCCCGGCATTGCGGCAAAGGCGTTCGACGTCGTGGCCGAAGAGCAGGCCAACGTGCTGATGATTTCGCAGGCGTCGTCAGAGAACAACATCTGTTTCGTCATCAACGAGTCGGAAGCGCCGCGCGTGCTGACGGCGCTGCGCCGCGCGCTCGAGATCGAGTTGATGCGGGGGCACATCGAGGAGATCGCCGCGGAGCAGTCGGTCGCGATCGTGGCCGCGGTGGGCGATCGCATGCGCGGCACGCCAGGGATCGCGGCGACCGTGTTCGGCGCGCTCGGTTCGGCGAACATCAACGTCATCGCCATCTCACAGGGATCGTCTGAGCGCAACATCTCGCTCGTCGTCACCGAACGCGAGGCGCCGGCCGCGGTGCGCGCGCTGCACGAGGCGTTTCACCTCGAGCGGTCTTAGTCGATTCTTGATTTCTGATCTTCGATTGTTGAATCGTTGTTGATTGTTGATTGGCGACTGCTGAGTTATGGCCGAGTCGATTCGGCAGCCCAACAATCAACAATCGAGAATCAACAACGAATCAAGATTCGAGAATCCCCAATCGATAATGGGTCGAGGTCGTAGAAATGCGTCAAGCTGCCGCTGTTGTGTGTGTTGTCACGTTGTTGCCGCTGTTGGCCTCCGCGCAGACCCCCGCCGTGGGGCCGTTGACGCTCGAGCAGGTCCTCGCGCTCGCCGAGGAGCGCAGCGAATCGATCGCCATCGCGCGCGCCGGAATCCGGCACGCCGAGGGCGAGGACGTCCGCGCACGGAGCGGTCTGTTCCCGCAGCTGAGCGTCTCCTTCTCGTACGATCGCGCGCTCGCTTCGGAGTTCGAGGGCGTCTTCGACGACGTGGGCTTCGGAGGAGAGCCGGGCGTCGAGGAGCTGCCGTTCGGCCGCAAGAACACCTTTCGCGTGAACCTCGCGCTCTCCCAGAACCTGTACTCCGGCGGTCGGATCGGCGCACAGCGCGACCTGGCGCTGGCCGGGCGCGAGTCGGCGCTGCTCGGGTTGGTCACCTCGCGCGCGCAGCTGTTGTTCGACGTCACGCAGGCCTATTACAACGCGGCTCTGAGCGACCGCCTGGTGGCGATTGCGGAAGCCACGGTCGGCCAGGCCACCGCGACGTTGCGGCAGACCGAGGCCGGATTCCAGGCCGGCACGCAGCCCGAGTTCGAGGTGCTGCGCGCGCGCGTGAGCCGCGACACGCAGAACCCGAACCTGATTCGCCAGCGGGTCAACCGCGAGGTGGCCCTCCTTCGCCTCAAGCAGCTGCTCGATCTGCCGGCGGATCAGGACATTGCGCTGGCGGATTCGCTCTCCGGCGACGCCGCGGCGCCGCCGGTGTTCGCAGCCCGGGTGCTCCCCATCGAAGCCGCGATCCAGGTCAGCGATCCGGTGCAGGTCGCGCTGCGCGCGCCCGCGCCGCAGGTCGACCGCGCCCCCGTCAAGCAGGCCGCGACGGCGGTCAGCCTGCGCGAGGCGGCTCTCGCGGCCGCCAAGGCGGAGCGCATGCCGAGCGTGGCGCTCACGTCCCTCTACGGACGAGTGGCGTATCCGGACAACTTCCTGCCCACGTTCGGCCTCTTGAATTGGACGGTGGGCGTGAATGTGCAGATGCCCCTCTTGACGGGTGGACGGCAGCGCGGCGACGAACTCGTCGCGACGGCCGACCTCGAACAGGCGCGAGTGCAGCTTCGCCAGGCGGAGGAGCTGGCCGCGCTCGACACGCGGTCGGCGTTGGCGGAGCTGGTTGCTGCCCGCGCGGCCTGGGAAGCGACGGCAGGAACAGTCGAGCAGGCAACTCGCGCCTACGAGATCGCGGACGTGCGGTTTCAGGCGGGCGTCTCGACGCAGCTCGAGCGGTCGGACTCGCGCCTGCTGCTCCAGCAGGCCGAGGCCAACCGCGCGCAGGCGGGTCGCGACCTGCAGGTGGCGCGCGCCCGGGTCGCGCTCCTGCCTGATCTGCCGATTGGCGCCGGCGGAACGGGACAGGGTGGAGGGCAGCAGCAGTTCACGCCGCCCCCGCCGGCGGCCCCGTCGCAGCCGGCGCCGCAGACCGGAACGGGACAGTTGAGGAATGCGGCAGTTTCCCCCGGCGGCGTGCAACAGCTTGGAGGAACCCAGTGAGTTTGAGAGTTAACATGATCCGATGCACAACCCAGTAGTTCCGGAGACGCTGGAAGGCTGGAGCCTGCTGCACCTGATGTACCGCGTCCGGTGGGATCGGCTGCGCGGAATGAAGACGGCGGAGCGCGAGCGCCTGGCCGAGGAAGCGGTAGCCGCGCTCACGGTCCCCGACGCCGGCGCCACGGCTTACGTGCAGATGCTGGGGCACAAGGCTGACCTGATGTTCATCTGCTTCCGCCGGGACTTCGAGCAGCTCGCGCAGGCGCAGCTCGCGCTGTCTCGCACCGAGCTGCACGACGGGCTCGAGGCGACCTCGTCGTACGTGTCGATCGTGGAGCTGGGCATGTACGAGATGACCGCGAAGATCCACGAGCAACTGGGTGCGAAGCTGAAGCCGGGCAGCGAGGAGTTCGAGCAGGCGTTCGACGCCGAGATGGAAACGCAGCGGCAGCGCGTGATGAGCCGCCTGTTCCTCGATCTGCCGCAGGCGCGCTACGTCTGCTTCTACCCGATGAACAAGCGTCGCGGAGAAGCGGAGAACTGGTACACCGAGCCCTTCGAGCGCCGCGCGAGCATGATGCGCGAGCACGGCATGATTGGCCGCGGCTACGCGGGCAAGGTGACGCAGGTGATCTCGGGATCGATTGGCTACGACGACTGGGAATGGGGCGTCGATCTCTTCGCGAAGGATCCGCTCGTCTTCAAGAAGTTGATCTACGAGATGCGGTTCGACGAAGCTTCGGCGAAGTTCGCGGAGTTCGGGCCGTTCTACACGGGAGTGCAGTTCGCGCCGGGCCGGCTGTCCGCGTACTTGAATGGCGAAGTTCCGGCACTTTCCTGAGGCCGGCCTGCACGTTGCCGCACGCCTCTTCCCGGTGGTTCCCCCCGGCGCCTCAACGCCGCAAAAAGTGGCGGTATCGCTACACAATTGTTATCGCCAGGCATCATTTTGAAACACGCGCCCTGGATCACAATTTTGGTCGTTTGGCTAAGTCTTGCCGGCTGAACAGCTAGCGTGGCGGGCCTTGGAACCGCTCGAGGCGCGGTAATTGCTGTGGTTACACCCCGATCCGGGAGACCAAGGACAATGACCGCTCAGGAAACATTCGTTATCCGTCTGCGCCGTCACCGTCAACGCAATCGCATCTCGCTCGAGGAGATCGCGGTCGAGACGAACGTGAAGCCCGAGTTGCTCGAGGCGCTCGAGAAGAACGATCTGTCCGGATGGCCGCGCGGTCTCTATGCGCGGTCCTGGATCCGCGCATACGCCAGCGCGGTCGGACTCGACCCGATGGATACCGTCGACGAGTTCTGCCGGTTGTTCCCGCAGGGCGACCGGCGCGCGCAGCCAACCATCGAAGAGATGGCCGCCATCGTGGCCCACACCTCCGAGTATCAGCAGGAGGTCGCCCCGGAGCAGGAACGGCGCCGGAGCGCACCCGAGATCAACATCCTGCAGAAGCAGCCCTGGCACGTCGCGGCCGCAGGCGTCCTGGCCAGCGCGGGCCGTGCTCTGTGGATGCGCGCCGCAGGCGCAATGGCGACCCACCACGCGCGCCCCAAGCGCCAGCCTCGCACCAGCTCGTAAACATCTTCCACGGGCCGGCTGAAGCCGGCCCCTACGTACTTCAGCCGGCCCGGGCTGGGCACAGAGCGTTGTATTTCCGCCGGCCGTCGCGCAGATTCTGCGACGCCAGCCCTTCCTGTCTGTTACAACTACTGGCCTCCACTCGTTAACTCGAGGGAAGGCCATGGCTTCCATACGACGTCTGGCTGCCGGTACGGTGGCCCTGATCTGTCTGTCGATTGCGGCTCCCCGCGATCTCTTCCATACCGCCCAGGCCGTGTCGTCGGGCCTCGTCATCAGTCAGATCTACGGAGGCGGCGGCAACAGCGGCGCACCCTTCACCCACGATTTCGTCGAAATTTACAACGGCGGCACCGCTCCTCTCTCGCTGGACGGTCTCTCCATCCAGTACACGAGCGCCACGGGTGCGGCCAATTTCGGGAGCAGCAGCACGCAGCGCACGGAGCTGCCCGCCGTGACCCTGGGGCCGGGTGCGTATTTCCTCGTCCAGGAGGCCAGCAACGCAGCTGTTGGCAGCCCGCTGCCCACTCCCGACCACATCGACAACGACCCGATCCCCATGAGCGCGACCGCGGGCAAGGTCGCGCTCGTCACGGGCACCGACACGCTGGGCTGCAACGGCGGCTCGACGCCATGCGACCCGGCGGCACTGGCCCGAATCATCGACCTGGTCGGTTACGGGGGCGCCAACTTCTTCGAAGGGCAGCAGCCCACGCAGGCTCCGAGCAACACGACCGCCGTGGTCCGAACCCCGGGCAACGTGGACACCGACGAGAATGGCACTGACTTCGTCGTCGCGACGCCCAATCCGCGGAATGGCGGCGTGATCCCGCCGGATCCGACGCCGACGACCATCCACGAGCTGCAGGGTGATGGCCCCGGTTCGCCGTTTGTCGGCCTGGACGTCGTTACCACCGGCATCGTCACGACGCGGAAGACGAACGGGTTCTTCATCCAGACACCCGACGGCGCTGACGATGGCCGGCCGGAGACGTCCGAGGGAGTGTTCGTGTTCACGGGCACCGTGCCGCCGCAGAACGTACAGCTCGGCGACGAAGTGCGCGTGACCGGACGTGTCGCGGAATTCAAGGGCAGCACCGCGGTGCAGCCGGGAACATTGACCGAAATAACCGGGGCCGCAATCGAGACGCTTTCGTCGGGCCATGCGCTTCCCGCGCCGCTCGATCTCGCCACGCTGCTGCCTCCGCCGGACGTCGTGATCTTCGAAAGCCGGGAGGAGCAGTTCGAGTCGTTCGAAGGCATGCTCGTGGGAGCCCCTGTGATGGAGGTGGTCGCTCCAACGAACGGATTCGGGGAGCTCTCCGCGGTGATCTCCGGCGTGGCGCGTCCCTTCCGCCAACCGGGCGTGGACATCGCAGAGACGCTGCCGGGCGAGGCGCCGGCGACGGTGCCGCGATTCGACGGCAATTTCGAGCGCGTCATGCTCGACAGCGATGATGCACGGTTCACGGTGACCCCGTCGAACACGGTGGATCAACGGTTCCCGCTCAATCTGGCTGCCGGCGCGTTCTTCGCGCCAGTCACGGTGCATAACGTCTTCGGGCCGCTCGACTACGCGTTCGACAACTACCGCGTCGTGCTCGATGCCTCGGCCACCGCCGCCGGCGGCCGCCTGCCGTCGCCCGTGCGCGCCGCCATAGCCGGCGAGTTCACCATCGCCTCGCTCAACCTCGAGAACTTCCGCGACGGCACGCCGAATTTCGCGGAGCGCATGCAGAAGGCCGCTCGCGTGATCGTGGAGGTTCTCGCGACGCCAGACGTGCTGGGTGCCATCGAAGTCGGCGATCTCGACGATCTCCAGCAACTCGCCGCGCTCGTGAACGCCGCCGCAGGCACCTCGTATGAGGCATATCTCGAGGACGGCGACGGCCAATCCACGGGCTTCGAGCAGAACATCGGCTACCTGGTGAACCGTGCCCGGATCGACGTGCTCGGCACCGAGCAGGTTTACCGCGGCAAGACGTTCGACTTCGCCGGGAGTACCGATCTGCTCCACGATCGTCCGCCGTTCATTCTCGAAGCGCGCGTCATTGACACGGGGACGGCGGTGACGGTGATCCTCAACCATTTGCGGTCGCTGATCGACGTCAACAGCCACGAGCTGATCGGTGCCACCGGATTGACGGTTGGCGCAAGGGTTCGCGAGAAACGCCGTTTGCAGGCCGAGGACCTCGCCGACCTGATCGCCGCGCACATCGACGAGAACCTCGTCGTGCTCGGCGACATGAACGCGTTCGAGTTCAACGACGGGCTGGTCGACGTGATCGGAACGTTGAAGGGAACGCCCGCGCCGCCGGACCAGGTCACGGAGCCGAGCGTCGACCGCTGGCTCCACACGTTGTTCGATCTCGCGGACCTGCTGCCGCCACCATTTCGCTACTCGTACGTCTTCGAAGGCTCGGCGCAGGTGCTCGATCACATGCTCATCAACGCGCGTATGCGCGATCACCTGACGCTGTTCGCGTACGCGCGCAACAACGCCGACTTCCCCGAGTCGTTCGAAGCGGATTTCACCGTGACGACGCGCATCTCGGACCACGATGCCGCTGTCGGCTATTTCCGCCCGCGCGCCGACGTTGGTGTCGCGGCGACAGCCTCGTCACCCGCCGTGGCGGGTAGCGCGGTGACGCTGCAGGTGGTGGCCGGCAACGACGGCGAGGGTGCGACCAACGTGCGCGTGTCGGCGGTGCTGCCGCCGGGCCTGACCTTCCAGAGCGCGACGCTACCTGCCGGGTGGGCCTGCTCGACGCTTGGTGGAACAGTCACGTGTCAGACCGGAACCCTGGGCGCTGGCCAGAGCGTCACGCTGGATATCACCGCCCTGCTCAGCTGCACGGTCGCCAATGCCACGCTCCTCGCGGTTCCCGTCGCGATCGAATCCGACACGGCGGATGCCGACACGACCAACAACATGGCCACTGCGTCGATCGAGGTGGCCAATCCGGCGCCCGCCATCACCGACGTGTCCGTCAGCCGCTCGCAGCTGCTGTTCCCGTCCCACCGGATGGTGCCGGTGGCGGTGAGCTACACGGCGAGCGACGCATGCGGTCTGGCGACCTCCGCGCTCAGGGTCACGAGCGACGAGCCGGTGCTGGGTGCTGGTCAGGGGCTCGCCGGGCTGACGGCGCCGGACTGGATCGTGCTTGGTCCGCACGACGTCCTGCTGCGTGCGGAGCGCTCGCGTCGTGGAGACGGCCGCATCTACACCATCACGATTTCGGCAACCGATGAAGCCGGCGGCACCTCAACCGCGCACGCGACGGTGACCGTGCCGCGGCAATAGAACATCGTTGATTTCTGATTCTTGATTATTGATTCGTTGTTGATTGTTGATTGTTGATTCGATTGACGAAACGTTGAATTGAGGATCGACAATCGACAATCGACAACGAGAATCGATATTCACCATTCAACAATCAACAACCATTCAACAATCAAAGATCGATAATCAACGATGATCAGGGCGAATCATCGGACTTCTCGGGATCGAGATAGCGCTTTTCGATCGTGCCAAGCGCGGCGAGCGTAATCACCACCATCCACGACGAGATGAACGCCAGCAGCGGGAAGCCGGCACCGGCCACGAGGCCGATGCTGGCCACCACCCAGATGGTGGCGGCGGAGGTCAGCCCGGTGACACGCTTGCCCGCCTGCAGGATGCAGCCCGCGCCGAGGAAGCCGATGCCGGTCACGACCTGTGCGGCGATGCGCGTCGGGTCGAAGTCGCCGCCGCTGGTGCGGACGAGCAGCAACCCGACGGTCATGTAGATCGCCGAGCCGAGGCAGATCAGGATGTTCGTCCTGAATCCGGCCGGCTTTCCCTTCAATTCGCGCTCGAGGCCGATCACCGCGCCGCACACCGCGGCGGCGCCAACGCGGACGAGGAACGGGAGCAGGATCGGTCGCAGCTGCTCCCAGTCTTCGATCAGCGCAATGTCGATCGCCCCCGGCATTCGGTCTCCGGTCCGGTCTACGGTCCACGGTCTCCGATAGTCCTCGGCCCGTAGTCACCGAAGATCGAAGACCTGAGGGGAGTCCATTACCATCCCACCTTCTGTCCCTTGTTCTGCTCGTCGAGCCACGTCTTCAGCGGCGCGAAATAGTCGGCCATCGCCGTGGCGTCCATCTGGCGCTGGCCGGTGAGTGACTCGAGCGCGTCGGGCCACGGCCGCGACTGGCCCAGCGCGAGCGTCGCCCTCAACCGTTTGCCGGCCGGTGCGCTGGCGTATATCGAGCAGCGGTGCAGCGGCGTCGTGCAGCCGGCCTCTTTTGCCAGCGCGCGGTGGAACTGGAACTGCAGCACCGACGCGAGGAAGTAACGCGCGTAAGGGGTGTTCGCGGGCACGTGGTACTTCGCGCCGGGGTCGAAAAAGTCCTCCCCACGCGGCGAGGGCGGCCGAACGCCCTGGTATCGCTCGCGCAGCTCCCACCACGCCGAGTTGTAGCGATCCGGTGTGATCTCGCCGCTGAACACACGCCAGCGCCACTGGTCGACGACCAGTCCAAAGGGCAGGAAGGCCAGCCGCTCGAGCGCCCCGCGCAGCAGCAGCGGAATGTCGCCCGACGCGTCGGGCGCCCGATCGAGCAAGCCGACCTTCACCAGGTACTCCGGCGTCACGGACAGCGCGATGGTGTCGCCGATCGCCTCGTGGAAGCCGTCGTTCGCGCCGTCGCGGAAGATCATCGGCTGCTGGTTGTAGGCGCGGCTGTAGAAGTCGTGCCCCAGCTCGTGATGGATGACGCGGAAATCCTCCTCGGTCTGGTCGATGCACATCTTGAAGCGCAGGTCGTCGACGTTGTTGATGATCCACGCGCTGGCGTGACACACGACCTCGCGGTCACGCGGTTTCACGAAGAGCGATCGCTCCCAGAACGTCTGCGGCAATGCCTCGAAGCCGAGCGAGGTGAAGAACCGCTCGCCGAAGCGCGTCATCTCGATCGGCGTGATCTTGCGCGCCCGCAGCGTATCGGTCAGCGAGGTCGCGCGGCCGCCGCCTGCCGGTCCGACAATGTCGTCCACGTTGGTCCAGTCCTGCGCCCAGATGTTGCCGAGCAGGTGGGCCGGCATCGGACCGTCCGCCGGTACCTGGTCGCCGTACTTCGCGCGCAACTTCGTGCGCACGAAGGCGTGCAGCGAGAGGTAGAGCGGACGAAGCTGCTCCCACAGCCGATCGAGCTCCTTCGTGAACTCGTCCGGCGGCATGTCGTACTTCGAGCGCCACATTGCCCCCGTGTCGGCGAAGCCAAGCTCCTTCGCGCCCTTGTTCGACAGTTCGACGAACCGCGTGTAGCTCTTCTTCATCGGGGGCGAAATCGTGTGCCAGCCCTCCCAGGCTTCGCGCACGCGGGCGGGATTGCGATCCTTGGCGAGGATCTCGGTGATTTCCTCGATGTCGAGGCAGTCCTCGCCCGACTCGCCGTCCTGGCAGAACTTGCCGCGGCCGTATTCGCCCTCCATCGACGCTACGAGCTGCGTGAGCTCCGCCGTCTCTTTCGGATCGGCGGGCGCCGCCATCGTCAGCGCGTTCTTGAGCACGTTGAGCTGGCGGCGAACATCGGGCGGGCCCTGGACGTGGTCGTAGCTGGCCGCGGTCTTCGCGAACCGGGTCACCGCGGTGATCAGCCCCTCGTTGGCACGCGCGGCCATTGCCTCGGTGTCGGGCGTGATGAAAACGTTTTGCACCCACCCTGCCTGGTTCGCCTCATTGCTGAGGCGAAGCATCGTTGCGTTGGCCTCCGCCAGGAAGGTCGGAGCGTCGACGTTGGTCCCGGAGGATTCGCTGTCGGTGCCCGGGGCGACAACGTTGCGGCACGCGGCCGCCGTGACGCCGAGTACAGCCGTAAGGAGCAAAGGGGTGAACTTCATACCGGCATGATAGGGCGAGTGGGGCGCGTAGGGCGAGTGGGGCGGCTCCGGGCGCCCGATGGGCCGGCTAGGGAAGCAATGCCTGCTGCGACTCGATGAAGCGCTCGTGGAGGGCGCGCACGGCGTCGTTGATGCGGTCGCGCGGGATCATCCACGTGATGCGGAAGGAGGACGTCGCGGTGCCGGCGGGCGTAATCCCAAGGCCGGCGAGCGTCTCGGATCCGGCGCGTACGTTCGCGTAGGTGGCGTTGATGCCGGCGCCGACCACGCTGACCGCCGCGAGGCCGTCGACGAGGCGAGCGCGGCCGCCCAGTCGCGTCTCCAGCGCGGCGCGCAGCCGATCCTCGTCGTGCAGGTTCTCGCGCGAGATGGCCACCGTCGTCCTGTCGGAAAAGACGTGGAGCTGCTTGCCGGCCACGCCGCGCTCGTCGAGCAGGGTGAGCAGATCCGCGGGACGCGTGTCGCCCTCCAGCATGATGATGTCGCGTTCGCTCGCGACGCCAACGACCGTGCCCGGCAGGCGCGGCGGGCTCTTGCGTACGACGGTGCCGTCGCTCGACGGATCCGGGCCGGGCAGCGGCCCGCTCGTCGCGCGCGCGTAAATGGCGATCCCCTTCTCCTTGGCAAACTCCACCGCCTGCGCGTTCAGCACCTTCGCGCCCGCTTCGGCCATCTCCTGCGTCTCTTCGTAGGAGAGGGTGCCGATGCGCCGCGCCGCCGGGACGACGCGCGGGTCGGCCGAATAGACGCCATCAACGTCCGAGCAGATCTCACAGTACTCTGCGTCGAGCGCCGCGGCCATCGCGACCGCCGTCGTGTCGCTGCCGCCGCGGCCCAGTGTCGTGACCTCCTTCTTGTAGGACACGCCCTGGTAACCGGCGATCACGACGATGTTGCCGCGCGCGAGCTCGTCCTGCACGCGGAACGGGCGCACCTCGATGATGCGCGCGTCGACGTGCCGGTCGTTGGTGATGATGCCGGACTGGCTGCCGGTGAAGCTGATGGCGTCGCCGCCCAGCTCGCGGATGGCCATCGAGAGCAGCGCCATCGAGATGCGCTCGCCCGCGGAGAGCAGCATGTCGAGCTCGCGGCGATCGGGATTGGCCGAGACCTGCTTGGCCATCCTGAGGAGATCGTCGGTAGTGTCGCCCATCGCGGACACGACCACGACCACGTCGTGCCGCTGTTCCTGGGTGCGCATGACGCGCTCGGCGACCCGCCGGAGCTTCCGGACGTCGGCGACGCTGCTGCCCCCGTATTTCTGGACTATGACCGCCATGAGGACAGCATAAGCAAAATACGGGGCTCCGGATATAATCCCGGCGAGCTTTCAGGAGGGGCGAGCAGGGGCGGGTCGGGCGCCAAGGGCATGTCGGGGCCTCCCAGGTCCCGGATCCGCGATCCCCGCTCCCCGAGGCCCGGCCACTATCGATATGAGGAGAATCATGAGACTCCGCACTCTCGTTCTGGGGTTCGCGATCATCGCGGCAGTGGCGGCGCCCTCGGCGGCGCAGCAGACGGCGGCGCCGCTTCGGTCGCCGGACGTCATTTTCGTTCCGACGCCGCAGGAAGTCGTCGATGCGATGCTGAAGATGGCCAAGGTTGGCCCGAACGACGTCATTTACGATCTCGGGTCCGGCGATGGCCGCATCCCGATTACCGCGGCGCGCACCTACAAGGCGCGCGGGGTCGGCATCGACATCGATCCGCAGCGTATTCGCGAAGCCACCGAGAACCTGAAGACGGCCGGCGTCGGCGACAGGGTCCGGTTCCTGAACCAGGATCTGTTCACCACCGACATCAGCGAGGCCACCGTCGTCACGCTGTACCTGCTGCCGTCGCTCAACCTGAAAGTGCTGCCCAAGCTGAACAAGGAGCTGAAGCCCGGCACGCGCGTCGTGTCGCATGCGTTCGACATGGGCGACATCAAGGCGGAACAGACGGCCAACGTCAACGGCCGCACGATTTACATGTGGACGGTGCCGATCCAGAACAAATAGCTGGCAGCCGGCAGCGGGCGGCTGGCAGAAGCCGACAGGTTCGCAGCCGGCAGCCCGTTTCCGGGGACTGTCGCAGGGCCCGGCTTCAGCCGGCCCAGTGAGTTGGCCGCCTGCCAAACTGCCCGCCTCTGCAGGCTGCCTGCCGCCGGCTACTTGAGATCCAGTCTCAACATGTGTGCTAGGATCGAGCATCCGTGATCCCGGACGCACATCCCGTTCTGTTAACGTCCCTCGAGGCCGGGGCGTCGGCGCGCCTGCACACCACGCGGCTGGACGACGATACGCGATCCCTGCTGCGGTCGCTCGGCCTCACCGATGCGTCGCGTCTGCGCGTCTGCAAGAGCGGCGAGCCCTTAATCATCCAGGTGCGCGCCACGCGCATCGGCCTCTCCAGCTCGGTGGCTGGCGGCATCTACGTAGTGCTCGACGGTGAGCCGTGTAACGTAGTGCTCGACGGTGAGCCATGTAACGTAGTGCTCGACGGTGAGCCGCGTCACACCCGTCATCATGCCCGCCACCGCGCAGACCGCTGATCGCCCCGGCGCCGCTGTCGCCACCGGCTCCGGCCGGATGGCGCTGCTCGGCAATCCCAACACGGGCAAGACGACCGTGTTCAACCTGTTGTGCGGGTCGAGAGCGAAGACCGCCAACTTCCCGGGCACGACGACCTCCGTGCGATCCGGGCACTGCGACGTGGACGGCCGGCGCATGGACGTGATCGACCTGCCCGGCGTGTACGACCTGCGCTATCACGCTCCCGAGACGCGCATCGTGCGCGCGGTGCTCGCCGGCGAGCGCGGTGCGCAGCCGGACATCGTCGTCGTGCTCGTGGACGCGTGCAACCTCACGCGCAACCTGGTGCTGGTGGGCGAGTTGCTGTCTTACGGGCAGCCGCTCGTCGTGGCGCTGAACATGATCGACCTGGCGCGGCGGCGCGGGCTCTCGCTCAACGCCGAGACGATGGCGCGGCGCCTGGGCGTGCCGGTCGTGCCGATGGTGGCGCGAAAGGGCGAGGGCCTGGACGTCCTGCGGCGCGTGATGGCCACCAGCTTCGCGGGAGCGCAGCCGACGTCGCGCCCGGGCGACCTGCCGCTTGCCGATGCGAGTACCGAGGTGCTGACCGCCTGGGCCGAGAGCATCGTCGAGGAATCCGCGTCGGGCTCGGCTGACGCCGCAACCGACACGTTCGCGGAGCGGCTCGATCGCGTCTTCACGCACCCGGTCCTCGGGCTGGTGACGTTTGCGGCGGTGATGGGCGCGTTGTTCTACACGCTCTTCACGCTGGCGACGGTGCCGATGGATCTCATCGAGGCCACGTTCACCAATCTTGGCGACCTCGTGCGCAGTCAGCTGCCGGAAGGTCCCGTCCGCGATCTGCTCACCGACGGGATCGTCGGCGGGATCGCCGGGACGGTAGTGTTCCTGCCGCAGATCTGCTTGCTGTTCTTCCTCATCAGCCTGCTCGAGGACACAGGCTATCTGGCGCGCGCGGCGTTCGTGATGGATCGGCTGCTCTATCGTTTCGGGCTGCCTGGACACTCCTTCGTGCCGCTGCTCACGTCGCACGCGTGCGCACTTCCGGGAATCATGAGCACCCGGCTGATTCCCAACCGGCGCGATCGTCTCGCCACGATACTCGTGGCGCCGTTCATGAGCTGTTCGGCGCGGCTGCCCGTGTATGTCCTGCTCACCAGCTTGATCTTCGCGAATCGTCCGGCGCTTGCGGCGCTCGCGTTTGTCGGCTGCTACGTGCTCGGCGCGACGGCGGCGCTCCTCAGCGCCGTGCTGTTGGGGCGCACGATCCTCAAGGGACGGGCGCGCCCGATGGTGCTCGAGCTCCCCACCTACAAGGCGCCATCGCTCAGAAATGCGCTGCTCACAGCCAAGGACCAGGGCGTCATGTTCCTGCGCACGGCCGGCACGGTGATCGTCGCCATCTGCATCGTGATGTGGTGGCTGAGCGCCTATCCCAAGGTCG